>NZ_JBEZDS010000010.1:0-281796 GCF_040648435.1 Dactylosporangium sp. NPDC049140
GCCTCCAGCTGGTCCTCGAAGATCGCCTTCGAGTCGTACAGCAGCCGCCCGATCAGCGTCGACTTGCCGTCGTCGACCGAACCCGCGGTCGCGAAACGCAACAGATCCATGGCTAGAAGTACCCCTCCCGCTTACGGTCCTCCATGGCCGCCTCGCTCACCTTGTCGTCGCCGCGGGTCGCCCCGCGCTCGGTGATGCGGGTGGCCGCGACCTCGTCGATGACCTTGTCGATCGTGTCCGCGTCGCTGCGCACCGCGGCCGTGCAGGACGCGTCCCCGACCGTGCGGTAGCGGACCCGCTCCACGGTGGACGTCTCCCCCGGCCGCAGCGGCAGGAACTCGTTGACGGCGTACAGCATCCCGTCGCGTTCGACCACCTCCCGCTCGTGCGCGTAGTAGATCCCCGGCAGCTCGATCCGCTCCCGGGCGATGTAGTGCCAGACGTCCAGCTCGGTCCAGTTCGACAGCGGGAACACCCGGATCGACTCCCCCGGCGCGATCCGGGCGTTGAACAGCGCCCACAGCTCCGGCCGCTGGTTGCGGGGGTCCCACTGCCCGAAGTCGTCGCGGAAGCTGAACACCCGCTCCTTCGCCCGCGCCTTCTCCTCGTCCCGGCGCGCCCCGCCGAACAGCGCGTCGAAGCGGTACTTCTCCACCGCGTCGAGCAGCACCGGCGTCTGGACCCGGTTCCGCATCCCGTCGGCCGACTCGGCCACCTTCCCGGAGTCGATCGCCTCCTGGACGCTCGCGACGATCAGCTGCACGTTGAGCCCGGCCGCGCACCGGTCGCGGAAGGCGAGCACCTCGGGGAAGTTGTGGCCGGTGTCGATGTGCATGACCGGCGCCGGGATCGGCGCGGCCGCGAACGCCTTGGACGCCAGGTGCAGCATCACGACCGAGTCCTTGCCGCCGGAGAACAGCAGGACCGGCCGCTCGAACTCGGCGACCACCTCCCGCATGATGAACACGCTCTCGGCCTCCAGCGCGTCCAGGTGGGAGAGCCGGCGCACGTGCGCCTCGTCACGCGATGGCATCTGCGGTCCTTTCCTCGGCGGGCGCGCCGTGCCCGAGCAGGCGCAGCAGCGGCTGGGTCATAGCCGTGGTGACGAGCGCCATCACCACGAACATCGCGAACAGCGGAAGGCCGATCACCCCGAGCTGCAGGCCCAGGTTCAGCACGACCAGCTCGGTGAGGCCGCGGCAGTTCATCATCACGCCCAGGGCGAGCGCGTCACGGGGCGAGGCGCCCACGGCCCGGGCCGTGCCCGCCGTGCCGGCGAGCTTGCTCACCACCGCGACCGCCAGGATCAGCAGCGCGGTGAGCCACATCGCGGCGGTGAAGCCGATGAGCCGCACGTGCAGCCCGACGGTGACGAAGAACAGCGGCAGCATGACCCACAGGGTCACGCCCTCGATCTTCGTGGTCAGCTCGGCGACGAGCCGGGAGCCGCGGGGCATGACGACGCCGGCCAGGAAGGCCCCGAAGATGGGGTGCACCCCGATCCGCTCGGTCGCCAGCGCCGAGAGGAGCACGACGCAGATCATCGCCGCGGCGATGGGCCGCCCGACTTCGCCCCGGGCCCGGACGCGGTCGTCGAGGCGGCGCAGCAGTGGCCGTACCCCCCAGAGCATCACCGCGCCGAAGACGGCCACGAGCCCGGCCGTCACCGCGACCCCGGCCAGCGACGTGCCCCGGACGACGGCGATGACGAGCGCCAGCACGCACCAGGCGGTCACGTCGCCGATGCCGGCCGCGGCGATGCCCTCGGCCCCGATCGGCGTGCCGAGCAGGCCGCGCTCGCGCAGGATCCAGGCCAGCACCGGGAACGCGGTGATGGCGAAGCCGACCCCGATGAACAGCAGGAACGCCACCCCGCTGATCCCCGGCGGCGCGTAGGTGTCGCGCAGCAGGACGGCGACGCCGAGGCCGGCGGCGAACGGCAGCACGATGGTGGCGTGCCCGACCACGAGCGGGCGCGCGCCGGCCCGGCCGAGCAGGTCCAGCCGCAGCTCCGCGCCGATGAGGAACATGAAGAACACGACGCCGAACTGGGCCAGCGCGTCGAGGTAGGGCACCACGCCGGCCGGGAAGAACCAGCGCTGCGCGTCCGGGGCGAGCGCGCCGAAGAGCGACGGGCCGAGCGCGATGCCGATGAGCAGCTCGCTGACGACGCGGGGCTGGCCGAGGCGGGCCGCGAGCGCGCTGCCGAGCGCCCCGAGCGCGACGACCGTGACGGTGGCGATCAGCAGGTGGTAGACGATGCCCTGGGCCGGCGCCGGGTGGCCGGGGCCCGGGTCGCCCCGGGCGTCGCGCAGCAGGAAGAGCACGGCCGCGGCGGCGGGGAGGGCGACGAGGGCCGCGTACACGCCGATGTAGCGTCGATTTTTATCCACCGCCGTGGATGTCTGGCTAGCATTGCGGGCGTTGTCCATACGAGCTCCCGGAGGTTTTCGTGGCGTCACGTCTGGTCGTGGTCTCGGGCGGAGGAACGGGCATCGGGCGGGCGGTCGCGGCCGCGTTCGCCGATGCGGGCGACGAGGTCGCGGTCCTCGGCCGCCGGCCCGGCCCGCTGGCCGAGGCGGCGGAGAAGATCAACGCCTCGGCCGGGGCCGAGCGGGTGCGCGCGTACACCGCCGACCTGACCGAGCCCGAGCAGGTCCGGTCCGTCGCCGCGGAGATCACCGCCGGCGGCCGCCGGGTCGACGTGATCGTGAACAACGCCGGCGGCAACTTCGCGCCCGCGCCGCCGGACTCCCTCGAACGCATCCGCGCCGACTGGGAGGCCAACGTCGCGGGCAACGTGCTGCCCACGGTGCTGCTCACCGCCGCCCTGCGGCCCGCTCTGCGCCGCCCGGGCGGCCGGATCGTCACCGTCACGTCGGTCGCGGCCTTCCGCGGCCCGGCCACCTACGGCGGGTCCAAGGCGGCGCTGCACCCGTGGTCGGCCGAGCTGGCGACCGCCCTGGCCCCGGAGGGCGTCACGGTCAACGTGGTGGCCCCCGGGTACATCCCCGACACCGAGTTCTACGGCGCCCGGATGAGCCCGGAGTTCGACGCCGGCCGCGCCGCCCAGGCCCCGATGGGCCGCGGCGGCACCCCGGCCGAGGTGGCCGCCGCCGTGCGCTACCTGGCCTCCGCCGAGGCCGGCTTCGTGACCGGCCAGATCCTGCAGATCAACGGGGGCGCCCTGTTCGGCCGCGGCTGAGCGGCTCAAGCCTGCGCGGCCTGGCGCTTGCGCACCTCGGCGACCACCCGCATGGTGAGGGCCGCCGAGGCGCCCAGGTAGCTGCCGGGGTCGAAGATGGCCTCGAGGTCGGCCGGCCCGAGCACCGCGCGCACGTCGGGCGAGCTCGGCAGCAGCGTGCGCACCGGCACCCGCTCCTGCTGGGCCCGCTGGGTCAGGTCGTAGACGACCTCGTGCGCGTGCTGCTTGCCGAGCCGGGCGCCGAGGGCGAGCATCAGCCGCTCCGACATGATGTGGTCGGTGACCGCGTCGACGTTGCTCCGCAGCCGCTCGTGGTTGACGGTCAGCCCGGCGACGCTCTCCAGCACCATGGCGACGGCCGAGAGCGTGTAGTGCGCGGCGTCGGGCACGCAGGACCACTCCACGCGCAGCGCCCGCGAGTCGCGCTCGTGGTCGCCGACCATCCCGCCCAGCGCCACCCCGACCTGCGCGGCGGCGAGCCGGGCCATGACCACGACCTGCTCGCAGCGCTCGGGGTTGCGCTTGTGTGGCATGGTGCTGCTGCCGACCTTGCCGGGCCGCCAGGCCTCGGTCACCTCGCCGAACTCGGGCCGCGACAGCAGCCGGATCTCGTCGGCGATGCGGGCGAGGGTGCCGGCGAGCATGGCCAGGCCGCTGACGAACTCGACGACCCGGTCGCGGGCCACGTGCCAGCCGACGGCCGGGGCGGCGAGGCCGAGCCGGTCGCTGAACCGCTCCAGCAGCTCCGGGCCGTGCTCGCCGAAGGCCGCCATCGTGCCCGAGCCGCCGAAGAGCTGCGCGACGAGCACCCGCTCGCGCAGCTGCCGCAGCCGCTCGGCGTCGCGTGCGAGCTCGTCGACCCAGCTGGCCAGCTTGAGCCCGAAGCTCATCGGCAGCGCGGGCTGCGCGTGGGTGCGCCCGAGCGCCACCGTCTCGGCGTTGTCCTCGGCCAGGACCGCCAGGACCGCGAGCAGCTCGGCGAGCTGCGGCTCCAGCACGTCGAGCACGTCGCGCATCTCCAGCACCTGGCCGGTGTCCTGGATGTCCTGGGTGGTGGCGCCGTAGTGGATGAACTGCCCCGCCTGCGGCCCGCACGCCTTCTCGAGGACGCGCAGCAGCCCGACCAGCGAGTGCCCGCTGCGCTCGATCTCCTCCTCGACGGCGTCCAGGTCGATGTTCTCGATGCGGGCGGCCAGCGCGATCCGGTCGGCCATCTCCGGCGGGATCATGCCGAGCTCGGCCTGGGCGAGGGCGAGCGCGGCCTCGATGTCCAGCCAGCGCTGGTGGCGGCATACGTCGCAGAAGATCTCGCGGCTCGCCGGGGTGGCGTACCGGTTGCCGTAGAAGCGGGAGTCGGTGATGTGGCCGCGCTCGTGGCGGCACTCGGGCTTGTCCATGGGTGACCGTTCTCCTATCGGGTGTACCGGGAGGTGCCGTACGGCGGCGCGGCGGGGTCGGTGTCGGCGGCCGCGGCCAGCCGCAGGGCCGCCTCGCGCGGGGTGACGCCGAGCCGCCGGGCCGACCCGGCGATGTCCTCGACGAGCCGGTGCATGATGCCGGCGAGGGAGTCCAGGACCCCCCGCGCCGTGGGGACCTGGCGCGGGCCGAAGAGCGCCTCCATCGACGCCGAGCCGCCGATCCCGCCGATGAAGTCGGGCACGACGAACACGCCCCGGGTGTGCAGGCCGGTCTCGGCCGAGTCGCTCAGGCCGCAGTTGGCCCCGACGGCGACCGCGCCGAAGCGCGCCTCGGCGACCGCCTTCTCGTCCATGGCGTCGGCCGCGGCCGCGAGCACGAGCACGTCGGCCGGGGCGGTGAACACCGCCGGGGCGGGCCGGCGGACGCCGGGCGCGGGCAGCTCGGGCACCGGGGTGCGGGCCGGGGCGGCGAGCATCCGGGGCACGTCGAGGCCGGCCGGGTCGGCGATGGTGCCGTGCTCGTCGGCGACCGCCACGAGCCGGGCCCCCTCCTCGTGCAGGGTGCAGGCCGCGGCCCGGCCGAGGTTGCCGAAGCCCTGCAGCGCGTAGGTGAACTCGCGGGCCGCGACGGTCGCCCGGGCGGCGCCGAGCACCGCGTGCCCCAGCGCGTGCCCGGCCCGCCGCTCGCTGAGCGTCATCAGCCCGACCCGGTCGTCGAGCCGCTCCATCCGCTCGTGGAACGCCTGGTCGGTCAGGCCCTGGGCCCGGCGGACGGCGTACTTGATCGACGGCAGCCCCACGGTGCCGGCGATGCGCTGCAGCTCGTTCCAGCCGGTGCCCATGTCGGAGCCCATGCTGAAGCGCTCGACCAGCTCGCCGCGCAGGAACGCCAGGAAGCCGCGCAGGATCTCGGCCTTGTGCGGCGAGCGCGGGTCGAGGTCGAGCCCGCACTTGGCGCCGTCGACGTTGACGCCGAGCACCCGCTGCTTGAGCGTCATGCGGGCGGCCAGCTCGGCGAGGTCGGTGTCGCGCAGCCCGGGCAGCAGCCGGCAGCCGCCGGCGGCCAGGGGGCGCGCGGTCCCGTCGTACGCGAGCCACCCGCGCACGCCGCGGCGCGGGTCCTCGTACGTGATGATCTCGGTCATGACCGCCGTACCCCCATCGAATCGCGGAGCAGCTGGGCAATGTCGTGCGCCGTGACCACGCCGAGCACGACCCCGGCGTCCAGCACGGTGAGGGCGTCGTCGCCGCCGTCGAGCAGCGCGACGGCCCGGTCGAGCGACTGTCCGGCCCCGGCGGTGGGCAGCGGCGGCTCGAGATGCTCGCCGACCGGGTCGCCGAGGTCGGCCTCGCCCCGGGCCAGCCGCCGCACCAGGCTCGCCTCGCGGGCGGTGCCGAGCACCTCGGCCGCCCGGACCGGGTGCGGGGCCCGGCTCACCAGCAGCTCGCGCACGCCGGCGTCGGCCATGGTCTTGAGCACCACGCCGACGCTCTCGCCGGGCTCGGCCGGGCCGGGGCGCCCGGGGCCGGCGGCGAGCACGTCGGCCAGGTGTGGCCCGGCCGCGTCGCGGGTGAAGCCGCTGCGGCCGAGCCACTCGTCGTTGAAGAGCTTGGAGAGGTACCCGCGCCCGGAGTCGGGCACGATGACGACCACGACGTCGTCGGGGCCGAGGCGCCCGGCCGCGGCCAGCGCGGCGGCGACCGCCATCCCGCCGGAGCCGCCGGTGAGGATGCCCTCCTCCAGCGCCAGGCGCCGGGTCAGGGCGACGGCCTCGCGGTCGTGGACGGCGAGGATCTCGTCGGGCACGCCCGGGTCGAAGGAGCCGGGCAGGCTGGGCTGGCCGACGCCCTCGACGAGGTACGGCCGCAGCGTCTGTCCCGAGTAGACGGAGCCGTCCGGGTCCGCGCCGATGACCCGGACGCGGCCGCCGGAGACCTCCTTGAGGTAGCGGCCGGTGCCCGAGATCGTGCCCCCGGTGCCGACGCCCGCCACGAAGCAGGTGACCCGCCCCGCGGTCTGGGCCCAGATCTCCGGGCCGGTGCTGTGATAGTGCGACTCGGGGTTGGCCGCGTTGGCGTACTGGTCGGGCCGGTACGCCCCGGGCCGCTCGGCCGCGAGCCGGGCGGCGGTGTTGCGGTAGAAGTCCGGGTGCTCCGGCGGCACCGTGGACGGGCAGACGACCACCTCGGCGCCGTATGCGCGCAGCACCGCGATCTTGTCCGGGGAGACCTTGTCGGGGCAGGTGAACACGCACCGGTAGCCGCGCTGCTGGGCCACGAGGGCCAGGCCGACGCCGGTGTTGCCCGACGTCGGCTCGACGATCGTGCCGCCGGGGCGGAGCAGGCCGGCGCGCTCGGCGGCGTCGACCATCCGCAGCGCGATGCGGTCCTTGGCCGAGCCGCCCGGGTTGAACGACTCGAGCTTGGCCAGCACCGTGGGCGCGAGGCCCGCGGCGACCCGGCGCAGCCGGACGAGGGGGGTGTGGCCGATGAGGTCGAGCACCGACTCGTGGAACTCCATGGTCATGAGGGCGTTCCGTTCAGACGTCGGGAGGGCGAGACGTGCTCGAGGCTGGTGCGCACCTCGAGCACCGCCGGGCCCGGGTGGCGCAGCGCCTTGGCGAGGTACGCGCGGATCTCGTCGGGGTGCCCGGCGGTGAGCCCCAGCGCCCCGAACGACTCGGCCAGCACGGCGAAGTCGGGGTTGGCGAGGTCCGTGGCGATCGTGCGGCCCGGGTAGTGCCGCTCCTGGTGCACGCGGATCGTGCCGTAGCTGGCGTTGTTGGCCACGATGTAGGTGATGTCGAGCTGCCGCTCGCACGCGGTGGCGAGCTCGCCCGGGTTCATCACGAGGCCGCCGTCGCCGACGACCACGACGGTCGGGCCGCCATTGGGGCGCAGCGCGGCCGCGACGCCGGCGCCGGGGCCGAAACCCATGGCGCTGGACGAGATCCCGACGAGCCGCCCGCGTGCGCCGAAGCGCAGGTGGCGGTACACCCAGGCGGTGAACGTCCCCGAGTCGACCACGACTGTCGCGTCGCCGCCGGTCAGCTCGTCGAGGGCGGCCACGACGGCGCCGAAGACCACCCCGTCGCCGGCCGCGACCGGGTGCCAGACCGCCTGCGCCGCCTCGATGCCGTGCAGCTCGGCGCTCCACGCCGCGCGGCCGTGCGGGTCGCCGGTGCGCTCCCACCCGGCCAGCTCCGCGAGGAACCCGGCCGGGTCGGCCGCGCAGCCGGCCGCCACCGGGTGGTAGGTGCCGATGCGCTGCGCGTCCGGGTGGACGTGCACGAGCGGCTGGCGGCCGGGCAGCCGCCGGCCCGCGGTGGTCGTGTTGTCCAGCCGCGTGCCGACCGCGAGGATCAGGTCGGCCCGCGCGAGCGCGTCGAGCTGGGAGCGCGGGACGGAGTTGCTGAGGTGTCCGGCGTACTGCGGGTGCCGGTTGGCCAGCAGGTGCTGGCGCTTGTTGGCGGTGACGACCGGGATGTCGTGCCGCTCGGCGGCCCGCCGCAACAGGGTGCGCCCCTCGGCACTGTCCACCGCGGCGCCGGCGATGATGAGCGGGCGCTCGGCCCGGCACAACAGCCGGCGTACCTCCGCGAGCACCTCGACCGGCACCGCGGCCCGGGCCGGCACCCGCCCGGCTGCGCCCGGCACCAGCCGGGCCGGCTCGCCCACCGGCTGCGCGAGCACGTCTTCGGGGAGCACGAGCACGACCGGCCCGGGCGTGCCCGCGGTGGCCGTGCGCACGGCCCGCGCCACGAGCTCGCCGGCGTTGGCGGGATCGTGCAGCGTCCACACCGCCTTGGCGAACCCGCCGAAGAAGCGGGCGCAGTCCAGGCCCTGGAACGGCTCCCGCTCGGTACGGGCCAGCGGTACCCCGCCGACGAGCAGCAGCAGCGGCGCGCCGTCCTCGGCCGCGGCGTGCACCGCGATCGCCGCGTTGGCCGCGCCCGGCCCCCGGCTGACCGCGCAGATGCCGGGCCGCCCGGTGAGCTTGGCGTCGGCGAGCGCGGCGAACCCGGCCGAGCCCTCGTGCCGGCAGGTGACGACGTCGATGCCGGGCTCGTCGTGCAGCGCGTCGAGCACCGGCAGGTAGCTCTCCCCGGCCACGCAGAACAGCCGGTCGGCGCCGTGTGCGCGCAGGCCGGCGACGATCGCGGTCGCCGCGGTGGGTGCGGTCATCTCCTCACCCCGCCGCCGGGGCCCGGTATCCGGCGGTGGCCAGCGCCGGCGGGTGGATGATCGCCGAGTCGTCGAAGGTCTGGTCCCGGCTCTGGTACTGCAGCAGCGCCAGCTCGGGCGCCACGTGGTGCCAGTGGGCCGCGCCCCGCTCGTAGCGGATCCGGCCCTGCCAGGTGTCGAACTCGGTCGCCTCGAGGGCGTCGATGAGGTCCTCGCGGGAGTCGGAGCGCGCCGCGTCCAGGGCCGCCGCGATGATTGTGACGTCGGTGAAGTGGGTCAGCGCGGTGTCGGGCGGGAAGGTGCCGTACCGCTCGGTGTAGCGGTCGATGAACCAGCGCCCGATCGGCGTGATGCCCTCCCACGACGGGCGGTAGCGCATGGCCGGCCACATGGTGCCCACGCCCGCGTCGCCGGTGAAGTTCCAGAAGTCGGCCGAGCGCAGCGGGAAGCCGAAGGTGACCATCATCGGCGTGCCCGGCAGCAGGCCGAGCGCCTTCGCCTGATCGATGATCATGTAGTTGGTCCTGATGACGCCGCCGTTGACGAACAGGTCGGGCTCGAAGGTCTGGATGGCCTTGAGCGCGTCGGTGAAGTCGCTCGTGTCGTCCTGCGGGAAGTCGAAGCGCAGGAACTCCATGCCGTGCTTCGTGCGGCCGTAGTGCTCGAGCGTGTCGGCGGTCTGCTGGCCGAAGACGGTGTCGGCCGCGATGAGCCCGATGCGGCGCATGCCCTGCGACGCGGCGAAGTCGAGCATCACCGGCACCCGGTCGGCGATGGAGAAGTACGCCCGGAAGACGTTGCGCCGCTTCTCCGACGTGACCGTGCTGTGCCCGTTCTCGATGAAGATCGGCACGTCGTACCGCGTGGCGACGTCGACGACCCAGGGCGTGGTGCGCAGGTGCCACTGGCCCAGGGCCGCGGTGACCTCCTCGACGAGCGCGAGCTTGGTCATCTGGGCCGCGGACGAGCGGGCCATGCCCTCGGTCGCGGCGGTGGCCTGGTCGTCGTAGAGCACCAGCTCGATCTGGCGGCCGTCGCGCGTGCCGCCGTGCTCGCGGACGTACTCCACGCCGAGGCAGGCACCGCGCACGACGAGCTCGCCGGCGGTCGCGTCGCCGGGCGCCGAGAGCGGGGTGATCACGCCGACGCGGACCGGGTTCTCCCCCGCGCCCTCGTTGGCCGCGTCGACCATCGCCTTCGCACGGGCGTACGGGTTGTCGTCTGGTTGGGTCATCGCTGCCTCCATCGGATCGGGTGGGCGTCAGACGTCGAATGCGGCGCGGTAGGCGGCCAGGCGGCGGTCGAGGCGGTCGCCGTCGATGCCGAAGTCGCCGAGCCGGTACCGGTGGGTCGTCGCCGGCTTGTCCGCCCCCGCGGCCAGGTAACGGGTCATGCGGTCCCGCGCCGCGGCGGTGACGGGCACGCCGATGCGCTCGCAGACGCCGGCGACCACGCGCAGGGGGTCGGCGACGAGATCGGCGTAGCGGACGTCGATCGGCGCCCCGCCGGGGTGGGTGGCCTCGAGCGCGCGGGCGGCCCGGTCCAGCCAGTGCGCGCCGATCTCGGACGGGCTCACGTCGTCGGAGCGGGCGGCGCGCACCGCGGCGGTGAGGCTGCACACGCTGCCGATCGCCACCTTGGGGTCGCGGTGCAGCCGGATCACGGTCGCGCCGGGGTACACGCGGTCCAGGTCGTCGAGGTGCCACAGGTGCGAGGGGCACTTGAGCACGACCGCGGCCGCGGGCTCGGGGTCGGCGCTGAGCAGGCAGTCCAGCTGCAGCTGGTGGAAGTGGTAGGCCGCGGCCATCGGCTGCCGGTCCAGCCAGTCCATGTAGGACGGCACGTTGTAGCGCAGCCCGTAGATGAAGTGGCGGAAGCTGTTCGCGGTGAGCCGGTGGCACTCCTCGGGCAGCTGCGGGTCGAGCGGGTGGATCGCCCGGAAGTCCGGGGCGGCGCGGTAGTACTCCTCGACGTAGGCCGCGCACCCGCGGATGCGCTCCCGCGGCGGCCTCGGGTCGGCGACGCTCATCAGCTCCCACAGCCGCGGCGCGCGCAGGTCCGGGTGCTGGGCGAGGAGGTTGTGCAGGAACGTGGTGCCGGTGCGCAGCAGGCCGGTGATGAACACCGCCGGCGGCCTTGCGACCGGCGGCCGGCTTTTTACCGCGCGGGCCACCCGCAGCTGGGTGACGAGGGCGCCGAGCAGGGCCGCGCGGGTGCCGGCCCGGCCCCGCTCGCTCAGCCGGGCCTCCTCCTCCAGCGCGGTGGTGAGCACGCCCAGGCCGTCGAGGAAGCGCAGCGGCTCCCCGGGCTCGGCGCCGGCCGCGAGGCGGGCCTCGTCGACCAGGCGACCGGCCTCGAGCGTGGGCGTCGCGATGCCGGTCACGTGACCTCCCCGTACTCCATTGCTGCGAATGCAATTCCCGGAACGAGTCTGGCAAGGGCGGCTGACGTTCTGCTGACCTTGTCCTGACCATTCGGACCGAAACACGAAAACGCCCGGCCAGGATCCGGCCGGGCGTTTCGCGATACATTTGCGGAGAGGGCAGGATTCGAACCTGCGCAGGCAGTGCCCATCCGATCGAAACCGGATCCCGTTAGCCGCTCCGGGCACCTCTCCCTTGTGCTGCCTCAATCATGGCACGGGGGCCTGACGGGCCACTGACCCTGCGCTGACCCATTTTCGCGCCTTGCAATGGCCGCCCGCAGGTGTATAACTGGTCAACGGATGCCATTTACCGCCGCTGATCGGAAAAGGGCTTTGCCATGACTGAAGTGTTGACAGAAAGCGACCTCGTCCTCGACGCGATCCAGCGCTATCCGGTGGCGAACAATCCGAGCGCTTTCCTGGCGCTCAACGACGGCAACCTGTACTTCCGCGCCGAAGGCGTTCCCGGCGTGGTCGTGTACCGCGAGTTCGACCGGTACCTGGTGCAGTTCGCCGGCCCGTTCGCCCCGCTGGAGGCCCGCCGCCGGCTGCTGCAGGAGTTCGTGCGCCACGCCGCGGAGCTGGGCAAGGAGATCGTCGCGGTGCAGGTCCAGGACGGTGACGCGCCCGACTACGTGGCCGAGGGCTTCACCGTCAACCAGATGGGCGGCTCGTTCGCGCTCGAACTGTCTCGGTTCACGCTCGCCGGCACCGCGTTCATGCAGCTGCGCAACAAGATCTCGCGGGCGCTGCGCACCGGGATGGTGGTCCGCGAGGTGCCGCTGGAGCAGTGGCACGACGCCATGCTGGAGCTCGACCGCGGCTGGCTGGGCACCAAGGGCGAGAACGTGAAGCCGCTGGAGTTCCTCGTCGGGCAGTACGGCGGGCGGTACCAGCCGATGCGCCGTGTGTTCATCGGGGAGACCGACGGCCGGCTCATGGGGTACATCACCTACTCCCCCGTCTACGGCGAGCACCCCGGCTGGCTGCACGATCTCACGCGCCGCCAGCCCGACGCTCCCCCCGGGGTGATGGAGGCGATCAACAAGACGGCGATCGACACCTTCATCGCCGAGGGCGTGCCGTGGCTGCACTTCGGCTTCACGCCGTTCTGCGAGCTCGAGACCCAGCCGAAGTTCCCGGGGTACAGCAAGGCGTTCCACTGGTTCATGTCGCACCTGTGGGAGCACGGCGAGATGGTCTACCCGGCGCAGACCCAGCACGCGTACAAGCACAAGTGGAACCCGACGCTGATGACCGGCGAGTACATCGGCTTCCAGCGCGGCGCCTCCATCCCGGCGCTGGTGCACATCTTCCGCGCGTGCAACGCCATCTAGAGGAGGGTTTGTCATGGACGAGATCGAGGCCGCCGGGCAGAAGGTGTTCGAGATGTTCGCCGCGTGCGGCGCGGCGCCGGACGACGTCGCCGTGGGCGAGGAGGCCGACCGGGCCCTGCGTCACCTGGACGAGCTGCTGGCCGGCCGGCCATCCTGACCGTGGGTCCACGTCGTGCCAGTAGGTCGGCCGGGGCGACGTAGGCGCCGGCCGACCCGCTGGACTCCGCCCGGGCCGGTCGGGGCGGCGGAGGCGCCACCGGACGCAGACCCCGAGCCGGACCCGCACGCGGCGGTCGCGGTCAGCAGGCCCACAAGGATGGCCATCAGACGTAGACGATGCTTCAGCATGACCGACCCCTACGAACCCCGCGCCACGCGTGCCGGTCGGATGCAGAGCCTGCATCGCCGTGCGTCAGGATCAGAGCATGACGGCCCCCTCGGAAGCGGCGCGGTACTCGATCCAGATGCTGATCAGCGACTGGCTGCTCATCGACGGCACCATGGACAACCACGTCTGGTCGGCCGTCGAGCAACCCGGCGGGGACGGTGCGGCGGACCCGGACATCGCGCGACGGCCCGAGGTGGCCCGGCTCGGTCTCAGCGTGCGCCGCGCGGGCTGGGACCAGATTGCGGGGTGGCCGCACGACCTCGAGGGCTTCACGACGTGGCCCGCCCCGGGGCAGACGGCGCGGATGTCCCTCAGCGGCGCACAATGGAGCCTGGTCGTCCTCGCTCTGCGCTACTGGGCGGACGTCGACGAGCGCATGTCCGATGTCGATGGGGCGGCCAGGTCGCGGGGTATCGCGACAAGCGTGGAGCAGCGGCTCGTCAGCCTGGGCTGGTCGCCGGCAACGCCGTGAACCACCGGTACGCCGCACGGGCAACGGCGTACGGATCGCGATACCGGTCCGCATCCGGGTGCCGGAATCCGGCGCGGATCGGATGGTCGATGATCACCGATCCGGGTGACGGCGGCGGCCGGAACGGGCAATAGCGGGGCGGGCGGGCCGGCGGACACTTCGCTCGTGGCGCACGCGCAAAGCCCCGGCATCGGCCCCCAGCGCCGGAAGGTCGACCGGCCGTGATCCCATTCCCGCTGCTGGAGATTCTCGGCGACGTCGCCACGGTCGTCATCGGCCACCAGACGAAGAAGCTGGAGATCGCCGAGTCGGCCGCGGCCCGCGCGGCCGACAACCGCTCCTCCAGGCCGGCCGACGGCCGACGGGCGACCGCTTGGGCTCGGGGTACGTCGACGGCGGCCACCGGCGGGCCGTCCACGCGCTCGCCAGGTCTGGCACGTGGCGCCGGCTGAGCCCCGCGTCAGCGCATGACCTCGACGGCGCGCCACAGGTAGTGGCAGGCCATGGTGCGGTACGGGCGCCACGGCTCTGCCATGTCCGTGAGCTCGGCCGGGGACGGCAGCTCCGCGGTCCCGAAGACCAGCGACGCCCCCTTGCGCACCCCCAGGTCGCCCACCGGCAGCACGTCGGGGCGGCCCAGCCGGAAGATCAGGAACATCTCCGCCGACCAGCGGCCGATCCCGCGCACCTTCGTCAGCGCGGTCACGATCGCCTCGTCGTCCATGGCGGACACGTCGTCGAGGGTCGGCAGCTCGCCCGAGTCCGCGCGCTCGGCCAGGTCGCGCAGCGCGAGCACCTTGGCCCGCGACATCCCGCACCCCCGCAGGTCCTCGTCGGAGGAGCCCAGGACCGCCTCGATGCCGGGGTAGCCGTCGGGGCCGGGGCAGAGCTTGACCAGGCGGCCGAAGACGGTCGCCGCCGCCTTGCCGCTGAGCTGCTGGAACACGATGGCCTCGGCGAGCATGGCGAACACGTCCGGCGCGCCGCGCAGCGGCGTCTCCAGCGGCCCGAGGCGCTTGATCGCCCGGCCCAGCCGCGGATCCGCCTTTCGCAGGTGGTCGACGGCGACACTCATGCGACTTCTTCCCTTCCACGGCGCAGACCCGCCGGGGTCACCGGCGGGTCTCGGGCTCAACGGGTCATTCGGCGCAGACGCAGAACTGGTTGCCCTCGGGGTCGGCCAGTACCACCCAGCCGCTCTCCGCGTAGCTCTTCACCTCGCTGGCGCCGAGGCCCTGGATGCGGCGCACCTCACCGGCCAGGTCGGCGGTGGTGAGGTCGAGGTGCAGCCGGTTCTTGCCGGTGGCGGCCTCGGGCACCCGCTGCAGCGCCAGACCCGGGCCGCTCTTGGCCGGGTCGTGCAGGTAGGTGTTGTCGTTGTCCGACGAGGAGACCTCGTAGCCGGTGACGTTCAGCCAGAACGTCTTGGCGCGGTCCATGTCGTTGGTGTCGATCGTGATCGTGCCGATCCGTACAGACATGTACATATCCTCCTAAAGATTGCTGCCGCGTGCAAACATCTCGTTCAGCCCGCAGTAGGGCACCAGGGCCGCGGGCACCTCGACGGAGCCGTCGGGGCGCTGGTACTGCTCGAGGATCGCGGCGAGGGTGCGCCCGATCGGCAGGGCCGAGCCGTTGAGGGTGTGCGGGAAGCCACCGCCGCGCAGCCGGATGCCGGCCCGCCGCGCCTGGAAGTCGCCGCAGTCGGAGCAGGACGAGATCTCGCGGTACGCGTCCTGCCCGGGCAGCCACACCTCGAGGTCGAACGTGCGCCGGGCGGTGAAGCCGAGGTCCCCGGCGCGCAGGTCGATCACGCGGTACGCGAGCCCGAGCTCCTCCAGGCAGCCCGCCGCGTGCGCGGTGAGCCGCTCCAGCTCGGCGCCGGCGTCCTGCGGGCGGCAGAGGCGCACCAGCTCCACCTTCTCGAACTGGTGCACCCGGATGAGCCCGCGGGTGTCCCGCCCGTAGCTGCCGGCCTCGGCGCGGTAGCAGGGGGTGCGGGCGGTGACCGCGATCGGCAGCGCGGCGGGGTCGAGGGACTCGCCGCGGTACAGGTTCACCAGCGGTACCTCGGCCGTCGGGATGAGCAGCAGCTCCCGGTCGGCGACCGCGGTGTGGAACAGGTCCTCGGCGAACTTGGGCAGCTGCCCGGTGCCGGTCATCACCTCGGGCGTGACCAGGTGCGGCAGCCCGTGCTCGACGTAGCCCGCCCCGGCGTGCCGGTCGAGCAGGAAGGAGACGAGGGCCCGCTCGAGCCGGGCGCCCGCGCCGCGGGTGACCGCGAACCGCGCGCCCGAGAGCTTCGCGGCCCGGCCCGGATCGAGGATCCCCAGCTCCTCCCCGAGCTCGGCGTGATCCTTGCGGCCGAGCCAGGTGCGCCCGGGCGGGTCCCAGGAGCGCACCACGACCGGCTCTTCGGCGGCGGTACCGTCGGGAGCCTCCTCGGCCGGCACGTTGGGCACCCGCAGCAGCCGGTCGTGCAGGCCGGTCTCGACGGACCTGATCTCGGCCTCGAGCTCCTGCAGCACGCCGCGGCCCGCGCGGGCCTCCTCGCGGGACCCGCTCGAGCGCTTCAGCGAGGTCCGCAGCTCGTCCCGCGACCGGATCAGCTCCCGCCGCCGCTCGGCCAGCTCGCCGAGCCCGGCGGTGTCGACCTCGTAGCCGCGCCGCTTCAGGCCGACGACCGACTCATCGGTCAGCAGTTGCCGCACGTCGTGCATGAGCCGGCTCCTCCTCCACCGTTGGGGTCGCCTGCTCGACGGCCGCCGGTTCCTCCGCGGCCAGCGCCGCGTACCGGGCCGGCCGGGCGGACCGCAGCCACAGGCCGTAGCCGATCCCGGCCAGCGCGACCAGGCCCATGAGCCACGGCAGCGCGTTGACGACCGCCGAGTCGGTGCCGGTGACGAGCGGGAACTTCATCACCAGCAGCACGGCCGCGTACAGCAGCCCGGCCAGGCCGAGCAGCGGCGCGAGGCCGGTGCGCCACCAGTGCCGGTCGGCGCGGCGGGCGAAGAACCCGAGCACGCTCGCGGCCGCGGCGGCCTGCAGCACCACGATCCCGAGCGTGCCGAGGCCGAGCATGCTCGTGGCGAGGTTGGTGTACGGGTCGAGGCCGGCGACGGCGAACAGCGCGCACACCACGACGGTCAGCACGGTCTGCACCAGGCTCGCGCGGGACGGCGACCCGTGGGTCGGGTGCGCCCGGCCGACCCAGCGCGGGAGCACGCCCTCGCGGCCCAGGACGTAGGTGTACCGGTTGGTGGCGCTGTGCAGCGACAGCACGGCCGCGAACAGGCTCGTGCACATGAGCACCTGCATGACGGTGGTGGCGGCGCCGTTGAGGTACTCGTCGGAGAGCCCGAAGAACAGGTCGCCGAGCTGCGCGTTGGCCGTCTCGGTCACGCGGTCCGGGCCGATGCCGCCGACCGCGAGCCAGCTCGTGACGGCGTAGTACACGGCGATGAGCACGACCGAGGTGTACGTGGCGATGGGCACCGCGCGCCGCGGGTTCGGCGTCTCCTCGCCGTACAGTGCCGCGGACTCGAAGCCGATGAACGACATGAACGCGAACATGAGCGCGACGCCGAGCCCGGGCGAGAAGACCGTGTGGGCGCTGAAGGACTCGGCCGGGGCCGCGTGCGCCCCCCGGTGCACCAGGATCGCCACGTCGAGGATCGCGAGGATGGCGATCTCGCAGACCATCAGCACGGAGAGCAGCCGGGCGCTGATGTCGATTTCGCGGTACCCCAGGAAGGCGACCACGAGCACCGCGACGCCGACCCACACCTCCCACGGCAGGTGCAGCCCGTGCTCGCCCGCGACGAGGCTGGTGAAGTACCCGAAGGCGCCGATGAGCCCGATGGTCGCGGCGTTGTAGGCGATGAGCGCGACGAGCCCGCCCCCGACCGCCGCCGGGCGCCCGAGCCCGCGGCCGATGTAGGTGTAGAAGCCGCCCGTGCTCACGACGTGGTGGCTCATCGCGGCGTACCCGACCGAGAAGCACAGCAGCGTGAGCCCGGCGAAGACGAAGGTGGCCGGGACGCCGGCGCCGTTGCCGATCCCCATCGCCAGCGGCACCGTGCCGACCATGGCGGTCAGCGGGGCGGCCGCCGCGACGACGAGGAACACGATCTTCGGGGCGCTCAGCGAGCGCTTCAGTTGCGTGGTGCCGTCCATGGCTGCTCCCGTCTCACAGGATGCGGGGCGCCTGGGCCCGCAACAGGTCGATGGCCTCGGGGATGCCCATGTACACCAGGCGGGCGTCGGCCAGTTCGTCGTTCCACCTGGCGGCCAGCTCCCAGCGCGACTCCGGGGTGGTGTCGATCAGCCGCCGGCCGGGGAAGAGCTCGTAGTCCTGCAGCGCCGACCGGTGCGGCTCAATGCCCTCCTGGAACAGCCGCTCGCGGTGCATGACGAACTCGCGGTCGTGCAGGGTCTCCCAGAGCTCCCGGCCGCGGCGCAGCACGTCGAGCACGTGGCCCCGCTCGTCGGGGTGCCGGATGAGGTGCTCGCGCACGTACGAGCTGCCGACCGTCAGGTGCCGGATCTCGTCGATGGCCGCGCCGCGGGCGATCTCGCCGGCGACCGGGTCGAGGACGCCCCACTTGCGCTCGCTGAGCTCGGTGGAGGCGGCCAGGACGCCCTCGATGATGATGGCGAAGGCGACCACGGCGCCGACGAAGTCGCCCTCGTCGCGCACGATCTGGGTGGCGAAGCGCTGGATGGGGTCGAGGATCTCCCGCTGGTACACCTTCCCGGTCTCGCGGATCCGGTCCATCAGCCCCTCGGCGGGGTGGCCGAGGTCCAGGAGGTGGTCGCGGAAGATCTGGTGGTGGCGGACCTCGTCGATGAGCTGGGTGCTGTAGAACTCCAGCTCCGCGACGCCGGGCGCGGCCGCGACGTAGTGCGACAGGACGCGGGTGGCCGCCTCCTCGTCCAGCGCCCGGTACGACAGCTCCAGGCTGAGGGCCTCGCGCAGGGGGCCGGGCTCGCGCATGTACTGCGGTGTCTGCTGTTCGCCCGTGTGGCCGCTCGGGCGGCCCTTGAGCGTGCCCTGCGCGACCGCGCGGAACCAGTACGCGACGTTGCACTGCTCGACGGTGAGCTCGAGGTTGGCCGCGCCGTCGAGCAGGCCGGGCGCGTGGTCGAAGTCGGCCTCGACCGGGACCTCCAGCTCGCGGTGTACGGTCTGGGTCATTGCGTTGCTCCTCTGTCGTTGAAGAGTCGGCCACCGAAGGTGAGCAGTGGTTCGCCCGCGTGGTCGTGGCGGCCGCCGACGACGTGCGCGACGAGCATGTGGTGGTCGCCGATGGCGTGCCGGTCGGCCACGCGGCAGGCGAGGTGGGCGAGGCAGCCGCCGATGAGCGGCGCCCGGGTCTCCGGGTCGGGGGCGATGCTCAGGCCGTCGAACTGCGCGCGCCCCATCGGCCGCTCGGGGTCGGCGAAGCGCGCGGCCAGCGGCGCCTGGGCGTCGCTGAGGACGTTCACCGAGAAGGCCCCGCTGCGCTCGGCCATCGCCGTGAAGGCCGAGGGCCGGCGCAGGCACACGCCGAGCACCACCGGGTCGCGGGAGATCGCCACGACCGCACTGACCGTCGTGCCGTGCCACAGGTCGCCGTCGCAGACCGTCAGCACCGTCACGCCGGACGCGACGCGGCGCAGGGCCGTGCGGGCCAGCACGTCGACGTCCTCGCCCACCGCCGCGCTGGTCACCGCGCCGCGCGCGCCGACGCCGCGACCGGGGCCGGGGAGGGCGGCAGGTCCACGGCCGCGGGCACGCGCCGCGCATCGGAGGGGGTGCGCCGGAGCATCTCCACGATCCGGTCGTAGGCCGGGCTCGGGATCGGCTCGAACGGCAGCCCGAAGGGCTTGAGGAAGTTGCCGAACAGGCCGCGGTCGCCGAACACGTGGAACGGGATCGCCAGCAGCGCCCACTCGGGGCCGATCAGCCACAGGTACAGGCCGATGACGGCGGTCTGGGTGACGAAGCTGTGCGCCGAGTTGTACAGCACGTAGTACACCTTGGAGATGCGGTGGTCGGGGCTGCGCCGGAACGCGATGGCGCCCGGGATGTAGCCGACCAGGTCGATCCAGGCGAACAGCGCGATGAACGGGATCCAGCGGATCTCGGTGATGTGCCACAGGATGAGCACGATCGACAGGCCGAAGCCAAGGAGGTACTCGGCGCGGTGCAGCTTGAACGTGACCGGCGATTCGAACGGGTTCTTCTGGTCCATGGTGGAGGGTCTCCGTTCCTGTCAGGACAGCCGCAGCGGCTCGCCCTTGAAGTAGTCGTCGAGCGCGCCGGCGGTGCTGCCGCGCGACGGCGGGTGGAACGCCAGCGCCCCGATGGTCGAGGCGAGGTAGGTGGTGTCGGCGTCGCGCAGGAACGCGATGCCGCCGAGCAGCTCGACCGCGCCGGTGACCGCCGCGGCCAGCAGGTCCTGGCTCGCGTACCGCGCGACGAGCACTTTCGCCACGGCGTCCTCGCCGGCCAGGCCGGCCTCCAGCGCCCGCGCGGCCCCCTCGACGAGGTCGACCGCGGCCTCCAGGCGCAGGGTGAGCGCGAGCCGGTCGGTGGCGCCGCCCCGGCCGCGTTCGAGCACCCGCGCGACGATCGCCGACGCGGCCCCGACGTACGTCGAGGTGGCCAGCAGCTCGAACCACGTGAAGCCCGCCGTCTGCAGGTCGTCGAGGCGGCTCTCGTCCTCGGGGGTGCTGGCGATGACGAGCTCGGCCGGCACGTGTACCCGCTCCAGGCGCACCTCGTGGCTCTGCGCGCCCTTCAGCACCGGGTTGTTCCAGAACGGCTGGACGCTGATGCCCGCCGACGAGGCCGGGATCAGCAGCAGGGCCAGGGCCGGGCGCCCCCGCTCGTCGGTGACCGACACGCTCGCGGTGAGCACGTCCATCGAGCGCGCGAGGCTGCACGGCTTCTTGGCCCCGTTGACCTCGTAGCCGCCCTCGACGGGCGTCGCCACGACCGACGGCAGCAGGATGTTCTGGTCGGTGCGGCCCTCCGCCCAGCCCGACGCGAGCAGCAGCCCGTCGGCGCCGATGCCGGACATGAGCTTCAGCTGCGCGTCGGTGAGCCGGCCGGCCGACTCGGCCAGCGAGAACAGCATGGCGACGGTGAAGTGGTGCATGGCCAGGCCGACGCCGAGCGACGGCGACAGGGCGGACACGGCGCGCTGGACCCGCACGGCCTCCAGCGGCCCGGCCGCGCCGCCGCCGAAGTCGGCCGGCGCGAGCAGGCCGGGGCCGCGGTGGCGCCGGTAGATGTCGAGCACCGGGCTGCCGTCGGCCTCCCGCTCCGCCAGCGGCAGCGCCTCGAGCGCGGCGAGCAGGCCCGGATGGAAGCGCTCGCACTCCTCGCGGGCGACGGTCAGGGAACGCATCGGGCGAACGCCTCCTTCGAACGGTTGGAACAGCTCCGTCGCCGAGTCTGGCAATGGCGGCTGACCGTGGCCTGACTCTGAACTGACCACCGTTTCCGACGTGAAAAAGCGCCCGGGATCGCATCCCGGGCGCTCTTTCCTTCAATGGCGGAGAGGGCAGGATTCGAACCTGCGTGGGCCCATTGGGCCCGACCAGTCACCCGGTCCCCGGTAGGCCGCTCCGGGAACCTCTCCTCGCTGGGTGTCGCTTCGCTTTCGCGGAGAGGGCAGGATTCGAACCTGCGCAGGCAGTGCCCATCCAGTCGAAACCGGATCCCGATGAACCGCTCCGGGCACCTCTCCTTGTTTCCCTCGTCCGGTGCCTTGCGGCTCCCGTTCGATGTCTCCATCTTGCACCCCCCGCCTGACCCCCGGCTGACGACCGCCTGACGCATTTCACGTCAGCCGGAAATCAGCCGGGAATCGCATGATGAGCGCATGACACACGCCGACGAAGCGGTGCTGGGACTCGCCGCCGAATACGCGAACGAATACCTCGCCGGGCTGGCCACGCGGCCGGTCGGCGCCACCGCCGGGCCCGCGCAGCTGGAGCCGCTGCTCGGCGGCCCGCTGCCCGAGGGCCCCGGCGAACCCACCGAGACCATCAGCCTGCTGGCGAAGGCCGCGCGCACGGGCGGCGTCGTGGCCAGCGGCGGCCCGCGGTACTTCGGCTTCGTCGTCGGCGGCGCCCTGCCCGTGTCCGTCGCCGCCGACTGGCTGGTGAGCGCCTGGGACCAGAACAGCGGCGTGTACGACCTGGGGCCGGCGACGGCGACCGCGGAGTACGTGACCGCGCAGTGGCTCGTCGAGCTCTTCGGCCTGCCGGCGGGCACGTCGGTCGGCTTCCCCACCGGCTGCGCGATGGCGCACCTGACCGCGCTGGCCACGGCCCGCCACCACGTGCTCGCCGCGGTCGGCTGGGACGTGGAGCGCGACGGCCTGCGGGGCGCGCCGGAGGTGCACATCGTCGCGTCGGCCCAGCGGCACCTCACGATCGAACGGGCGCTGCGGTACCTGGGCCTCGGCATCGGCCGCACGAAGCCGGTCGGCACCGACGCCGAGGGCCGGATGCGCCCCGACCTGCTGCGCGCCGAGCTCGCCCGCTGCGACGGCCCGACGATCGTGTGCACCCAGGTCGGCGACGTCAACAGCGGCGCGATCGACCCGGTCGGCGAGATCTGCGACATCGCCCACGAGCACGGCGCCTGGGTCCACGTCGACGGCGCCTTCGGCCTGTGGGCGGCGGCGAGCCCGGCGCTGCGCCCGCTGCTGGCCGGCATCGAGCGCGCGGACTCGTGGGCGTCGGACGCGCACAAGTGGCTCAACGTGCCGTACGACTGCGGCCTGGTCTTCGTCCGCAACGCCGAGGACCACCGCGCGGCCATGCTCAACGCCCGCGCCGACTACCTGCCCGACCCGGTGCCCGGCGAGCGCGACCCGATCGAGTGGGTCCCGGACTTCTCGCGGCGCGCGCGCAGCCTGCCGGTGTGGGCGGCCCTGCGCACGCTGGGCCGCTCGGGGATCGCCGCCCAGATCGAGCGCGGCTGCGCCCTGGCCCGCCGCTTCGCCGCCGGCCTGGCCGCGATCGAGGGCGCGGAGGTCCTCAACGAGGTGGCCCTGAACCAGGTCCTGGTCCGCTTCGCCGGCGACGACACCATCACGAGGGGCGTGATCGAGCGCCTGCAGGAGCGCGGCGTGAGCTGGTTCGGCGGCACGACGTGGAACACCCAGGCGGCAATGCGCGTCTCGGTGACGTCATGGCGCACGACGGAGTCCGATGTGGACACGGTGCTGACCGAGATCCGCGCCGTCTTCACCGAGGTCCTGTCGGCGACCGTCCCCGTCTAGGCCCTCGGCGCGGGAGGCACATCAGCGCCGGGCGTAGAGCTCCCTCAGCCGGGGCTTCGGGACCTTCAGGGCGGCGTTGCGCGGCAGGGCGTCCAGGAACAGGACCGACGTCGGCTTCTTGTACGACGCCAGGTGCTGCCGGCACCAGGCGGTGACCGCGGCCTCGTCGAGGGTGTGGCCCGGCGCGCGGACGATCGCGGCGACCACCGTCTCGCCCCAGCGCTCGTCCGGCGCGCCGAAGACCGCGGCCTCGGCCACGCCCGGCATGCGGGACAGGGCCAGTTCGACCTCGGCCGGGTACACGTTCATGCCGCCCGTGACGATCATGTCCTTGAGGCGGTCGGTGATGTACACGTAGCCGGCCCGGTCGACCCGGCCGATGTCGCCGGTGTGCAGCCAGCCGTCGCGCAGGGCCTCCGACGTGGCCTCGGCGCGGCGGAAGTAGCCCGCGAAGAGCGTCTCGGACTGCACCAGCAGCTCGCCCTCCTCGCCCGGCGGCACGTCGGCGCCGTCGGGGCCGACGACACGGACGGCCGCGATGTGGGCCGGGCGGCCCGCCGAGGCGTAGATGTCGTCGGCCTCGCAGGCGGCGGTCCAGTCGGCGGGGACCGTGGTGGTCACCGGGGCGCCGGTCTCCGTCATGCCCCACGTCTCGACGAAGCGGTCGCCGATGACGGAGACGAGGTCGCGCATCACCTCCGGGCGCATCGCCGAGGCCGAGTGCAGCACGCCGGTCAGGGAGTCGAGCACCTCGGGGCGGCGGCGGACCTCCTCGGTGAAGGCGGGGGCGAGCGGCGACGGTACGTAGGTGAAGGTGGAGCGCTCGCGGATCATGCGGTCGACCCACTCGGCCGGGGGCAGGCCGGCCATGAACGAGAGCTCGCCGCCGAGGTACAGGTGCGGGAGCATGACGCCCCAGATCCCGGCCACGAACGAGAAGGAGCCGGTGAAGGCGCAGCGGCTGCCGGGCCGCAGGCCGTCGTGGACCGGCATGTGCCGGATGATCCGGCTCAGGTTCTCCTGGGTGATGACGACGCCCTTGGGGGCGCCCGTGGTGCCGCTGGTGTAGCCGATGATGGCCGGGGCCGACGGCGGGGCCGGGCGTGGGGCGATCGGGGCGGCGTCGAAGACCGGCTCCAGGACCACCGGCGCGGAGACCGACCGGCCGGACCCGGCCGCCGGGTCGAAGCGGCCGGTGGCCGGCGCCACGAAGGCGGCCACGCCGGCGTCGTCCACGATGGACTGTACCTCCGGCAGCGCGAGCCGGTCGTTCACGTGCACCGCCGTGTAGCCGCCCAGCAGGCACCCGAGGTAGCACTCCAGGGCCTCGGCGCGGTTGTCCATCATCAACGCGACCCGGTCGCCGGCGCGCACGCCGTGGGCGGTCAGCACGCCGGCGAACCGGGCCGCGTTGTCGAACAGGTCGCCGTACGTGCGCTCGGTGCCCCCGGCCCGCACCGCGACCCGCCCGGGGATGCGCCGCGCGACGCTGAGCAGCAGCATTCCCGGAGTCACAGCAGCTCCACGGCGGATGCCAGAGTCGCGGCGCCGAGAGGGTCGGCGTCGGTGGAGGACGGCACCAGCACGATGTCGTCGACGCCGTTGTCCACATAGGAGCGGACCCGCTCGGCCGCGGCCGAAGGGGAGCCCACGACACCGATCGCGTCGATCAGCTCCGACGGGATCGCGGCCAGCAGGTCGCGCGGGTGCGGGCCGGTGCGCGCGAACGCGACCACGTCGCCGAAGCCGGCGCGGATGAACATGTCGGAGTACCCGGGCGCGGCGAGGTAGCCCACGACGCCCCGGCGCAGCTGCTCGTACGCGGCCGTGAGATCGGTGCCGATCGCGGCCGGGGCCCAGACGGCGACGCGCGGGCGGGGACCCTCCGCGGCCGCCTCCAGCTGGGCCACGAGCTCGCCCGCGGTCGGCGGGTCGAGCAGGTTGAGCACCATGCGGTCCGCGTGCCGGGCCGCGGTGGCGACCGCGCGCGGGCCGAAGGCAGCGACGACGAGCTCGCCGGGCACCGGGGGCAGCCGCAGCCGGTACCCCCGCACCCGCTCTCCCGCCAGGAGCGCCCGCACGGCCTGCGCCGAGTCGTCGAGCGCCTGCGCCGAGCCGGCCCGGGAGCGGCCGTGCCACTGCTCGACGACGACGGGGCTGGAGGTGCCCAGCGCCACCGAGACCGCGCGCCCGGTCAGCGCCGCGACCGAGGCCGCGCCCATCGCGACCATCATCGGGTCGCGGACGGTGACCGCGAACGGGCCGAGCACGAGCCGGGTCGCGGCCGGCAGCAGCGGCCCGGCCGCGGCCGCGAGGGCGAAGGCGTCGTACGTGGCCATCTCGCCGATCCACACGGCGGGGAAGCCGTGCTCGCCGGCGAGGCGCGCGGTGTCCAGGGCCTCGGCCGCCGGGCGGTCCTGCCACAGGCCGAGCGAGATCTCGATCGTCATGAGTGGCTGAAGTCCGCCGGGAGGCCCATGCCGCGCATCATCGTGGCGCGGTCGTAGTACTCGAGCCACTCCGTGACGAGCCCGTCGGCGCCGATGCGCAGGATGCCGACGACCGGCAGCTCGACGTGGTGGCCGTTGATGTCGAAGTCGTCGACGCGTTCGATGAAGACGCGGCCGTCGATGACGCCCATCGCCTTCACCCGCAGCTCGATGCGCTCCAGGCCGGCGGTCAGCGAGCGGATGCGGGCCTCGATGGCGGGCCGGCCGACGATCGGTTCCTGCATCACGCTGTGCAGCACGCCGTCCGCGGCGAACAGGGCGACGACCCGGTCCCAGTCCATCCGGTTCCAGGCGTCGACCATGTCCCGCGCGACGTCCAACGGAGCACTCATGCGTTGATCTCCTCCCGGAGGGACCGTTTCAAGACCTTGCCGACGGGGTTGCGGGGCAGGGCCTGGCGCAGCTCCAGTCGTTCGGGCAGTTTGTACGAGGCGATGCGCTGGTCCTTCAGGAACTCCACCAGGCCGGCCAGGTCGAGCTCCCGGCCCTCGCGGGGCACGACGACGGCGCACACCCGCTCGCCGAGCACCTCGTCGGGGTAGCCCACGACGGCGACGTCGGCCACGGCCGGGTGTGCGGCGATGAGCCCCTCCAGCTCGGCCGGGGCGATGTTCATCCCGCCGCGGATGACGAGGTCCTTGGCCCGGTCGACGTACTCCAGGAACTGCCCGTCGTCCCCGGCGATGACGAACACGTCGCCGGTGCGCAGGTACCCCTGCTCGTCGAACGGGCTGGCGAGGCGCTCGCCGTGCAGGTACCCCGCGAAGACCGTGGGGCCCTTCAGCCGCAGCTCGCCGGGGACCCCGGGCTCGGTGACCTCGTCGCCGGTCGCCGGGTCGACGAGCCGGACGGTGGTCCACTCGGTGACGCGGGAGCTCCAGGTGTAGCCGGGCACGCCGTAGCGGGGGAAGTAGCGGGCGCGCTGCTCCGGGTCGGGCACGTCGTGCGGGTCGGTGAGCAGCGAGATGCCCTCGTTGGAGCCGAAGAAGTTGATGATGCCGATGCCGTGGCGCTCCTGCCAGCCGCGGACCATCGGCGGCGCCAGCGGTACCGAACCCGACCCGATCTGCTTGAGGCTGGAGATGTCCGCGGCGGCCAGCAGCTCGTCGCGCTGCAGGAGCAGGGTGAGCAGGGCCGGTGGGGCGACGGTGTAGGTGGCCCGCTCGGCGGTGATCTGGGCCAGGAACGTCGGCAGGTCGAACGGGTGGTGCTGCACCAGGATGCAGCCGACCCGCAGCCACGGCAGGAACATGCCGTTGATGCCGGCCATGTTCACCATCGGGAACGGGTTGAGCAGCACGTCGTCCTCGGTGAGGCGGGGCGCCTCGACGGTGGCCCAGCAGATCGCGAGCCAGTCGTAGTGGCTGCGCGGGACGCCCTTCGGGGTGCTCTCGGTGCCGGAGGTCCAGCAGATCGTGACGCAGTCGTTCGGGTCGGCCTCGTGGGCCTCCACTGTGGACCCGTCGGCCGCCGCCATCAGCGCGTCGGCCGGCAGCACGCCTTCGGGGAGCTCCGCGCCGTGGGCCAGCACCACGCCGGGGAGGTTGTAGCCCGCGAACTCGGCGGCGTGCGCCCGGTCGCCGATCCGGTCCGCCGTCAGGTAGAACTTCGCGTCGGCCAGCTCGGCCAGGGCGACGATCTCGTGCTCGCGGAACTGCACGGGGAACGGGGTGACGATGAGGCCGATCCGCCAGGCCGCCAGGTAGGCGACGACGAGCTCGACGGTGTTGGGGAGCTGGACCGCGAGGACATCGCCCGGCTCGGCGCCGAGGTCCAGCAGGACCCGGGCGAGCCGGTTGGTCGAAGCGTCCAGCTCGCCCCAGGTGAGGCGGCGCGGCTCGGTGCCGACGAGCGCGGTCTTGTTGGCCGGGTCGACGACCGCGAGCCGGTCGGGCTGCCGGGCGACCTGGGCCCGCAGCAGAGCGTCCATGGTGTCCTGCGACCACCAGCCGCGCGAGGTGTACTCCGCCACGCGCTCGGGTGGGTGCAGTTTACGTCCCGGCATGCCCGAACCCCCTTACTGATTCGTGGTGTTCCCGCTACTTCGTGATGTACTTGCCGGAGATGTCGATGACGTCGCCGAAGGGCTTGAACGCCACCGCCGTCGCGTCCCACTGGAACGGGCGGAACGCGAGGATGCCCAGCGGGGCCGTCGGGGCCATCTTCCACTTGATCCCGTCGATGAACATCGGCGGCTGGTACTCCTGCGTCCGCGCCGCCTCCATGATGCCCGCGTGGGACAGCTTGGACGGGGAGGACGCGGCCTTCTTGAACACGTCGATCATGAGGTCGCCGATGACCCAGCCGTTGACCGTGTAGCTGTTCGTCGGCGCCGCGTTGTTCTGGGCCTTGAGCTTCGCGAGGTAGTCGGTCATGCCGGGGTCGGACGCGTACAGGTCGCTGGCCGGGTTCTTCAGCCACACCGGCACGAGCTGCCCGTCGGCGGCGGCGCCGGCCGGCTTGTAGAGCGTGTTGCCGTCGACGCAGTTGGACGGCTGGATGAACGTCTCGGGCTTCCAGCCGCTGCGGCCGATCGCGGTCGACAGGGCCGGGCAGTCGGTGGTGACGCCGGCGTCGAAGAGCACCTGGGCGCCGCTGGCGCTCAGGGTCGTGGCGGCCGCCGCCGGGTCGGCCAGCGAGACCTCCTTGACCAGCTCGAGGTTGGTGCCCTGCAGCGCCTTCTTGAAGCCGTCGGCGAGGCCCTTGCCCGACTCGGTCTGGTTGGCCGCGATGGCCACCTTGGCGCCGTTGGGGTACTTCTTCTTGAGCAGCTCGACGTCGAACGCGGTCTCGACGTCGGCCGACGGCAGGTACTGCGTCGTCCAGGGGAAGCTCTTCACGTCGCGGAACGTCGGCACGCCGGACTGGGCGAACAGCAGCGGGACGCAGGCCGCGTTCTGGTCGTCGGCGACCGCGTCGAGCTGGCCGGAGCCGAACACGTCGAGCACGTCGACCTTGTCGCTCTGGATCAGCTGCCCGACGTTGGCCTTGGCCTTGGCCGGGTCGAACGCGTCGTCGCGGGTGACGACGTCGAGCTTGACGCCGTTGATGCCGCCGGCCGCGTTCTCCACCGCGAAGCGGTCCTTCATGCCCTGCAGCACCGCGCCGACGGCGCCGGCCAGCGGGCCGGACAGCGCCGCGGACCAGCCGACCTTGAGCGTGCCGCTGATCTCCTTGGTGGCCGCGGCGGGGTCGTCGCAGTCCTGCGTGGGGGCCTTCCAGGCGCCGGCGGCGGCCGAGGCCCCGCTCGCGGCGGGCTCCGGGTCGTCGCCGGAGTTGGCGTTACTGCACGCCGCGAGCAGTAAGGTCGCGGTCGCCGCGGCCACCAGGTAGTGGTGACGCCTCATGGGTGTTCTCCTCTGACGCGGGGGTTGGGGTGTGCACCTGGACCAGGCGTCCGCTCAGCCGGCTGAGCCCGCCGACGATTCCGTCGGGCATCAGGAAGATGATCAGGATCAGCACGACGCCGAAGAGGACGCCGGAGAGCTGGCCCTGGCTGACGTTCGCGGGGTTCAGGCTGGCGGTCAGGTAGGGGATGTAGACGACGGCGAAGGCCCCGACGAGCGGGCCGAGGCGGGTCGCGGCGCCGCCGATGACCAGACCGGTGATGAACTCGATGGACTTGAGCAGGGTGAAGGAGCCGTCCGGGGAGAGGGCGGCGAGGTACATCGCGAAGAGGCACCCGGCGAGGCCGGTGACGGCGCCGGAGAGCCCGAAGACCGTCGTCTTGACGGCGGCGACGCGCACGCCGGAGGCGGCGGCCGCGATCTCGTTGTCGCGGGTGGCGACCATGGCCAGGCCCGCGCGGCTGCGCACGAGCAGGTGCACGAGGACCAGGACCGCGCCGAGCGTGACGGCCGAGAGCCAGAACAGCCACTCGGCGCGTTCGCCGGCGCCGAACCCGCTCCACGGCGGCGGGTTGAGCAGGCGGCGGCGGATCACCAGGCCGCGCGCGCCCCCGGTGAGCGACTCGAAGCGGCGCACCAGCTCCGGGAAGGCGACGCCCACGGCCAGGGTGACCAGGGCCAGATACAGGCCGCGGATGCGCAGCGCGGGCAGGCCGATGACGAAGCCGATGACGAAGCACAGCAGCACCGCGGGGACGACTGTGGAGAGCGGATCGAGGTTGTACCTCATGACGAGGACGCCGGTCGTGTAGGCGCCCAGCCCGAAGAACGCGCTGTGCCCGATGGACAGCAGGCCGGTGTAGCCGGTGGCCAGGTTGAGCCCGCTGATCGCGATGGCGTAGATGAAGACGCTGGTGAGCTGGGAGACGCGGAACTGGGCGAGCCCGGAGGCCCACAGCAGCGCCAGGACGGCGAGCGCGGCGAGCGCCAGGAGGACGGCGCGGTGCGGCCAGGTGCCGCGGGTGAGGACGATCGGCGTACGCATCACACGCGCTCCGGCTGACGGGTGCCGAACAGGCCGTTGGGGCGCAGCACGAGCACGGCGACGATGATGGTCAGCGCCGCGGTCTGCGGCAGGGTGTCGCCGATGAACCCGACGTACCCCATGATCAGCTGCTGCAGGACGCCGAGGACGAGGCCGCCGACGACCGCGCCGACCGGGCTGTCGAGGCCGCCGAACAGCGCCGCGGCCGAGGCGTAGATGAGGATCGGGAACATCGTCTGCAGCCCCAGCTGCTGCGGCGAGAGCGGCGTGACGAGCACGCCGGCAACGGCGCCGATCGCGCCCGAGACGCCCCAGCCGAACATGAGCACGCGTCCGGTGCGCACGCCGCTGAGCGCGGCGGACTCGGGCGCGTTGGCCACCGCGCGCATGTGCAGGCCGAGCGTGGTCCGGTTGAACAGCAGGAACATCAGGCCCACGACGACGAGGACGACGAGCCAGACGCCGAGGCCGTCGAAGTACAGCCGGGCGCCGCCGATGCTCAGGTAGTCGTCGAGGCCGTTGGGGAAGATGCTCGGCATCACCTTGGTCTCGGAGTTCCAGATGAGCCCGGCCAGGGCGTTGAGCGCGGTGAACAACCCCAGGCACACGATGAGCACGGCCATGTCGTTGCGCCGGCGCACCGGCCGGATCAGCGTGCGCTCGATGCCGGCGCCGAGCACGAGCCCGGTGACGGTGGCCACGACGAGCCCGGCCCAGATCGGCGCGCCCAGGGTGGTGAGCCACCAGGCGATGTAGGTGGTGAAGAGGGCGAGCTCGCCCTGGGCGAAGTTGATGGTCCCCGAGCCCCGGAAGACGATCACCAGGGCGAGGGCCATGATGGCGTACACGCACCCGTTCGTGATGCCGTCGAAGAGCCGGTCGAGCAGGAGCGACACGGTGTTCCTCCCCTAGTAGCCCAGGTAGGCGCGGCGGACCGCGTCGTTGTCGCGGAACTCGGCGGCGGGGCCGTGCCCGGCGACGCGGCCGACCTCCAGCAGGTAGGCGCGGCCCGCGAGGTCGAGCGCGAGCTCGGCGTTCTGCTCGACGAGCAGCAGCGCGGTGCCGTCCTCGCGGTTGATGTCCCGCAGCACGGCGAACAGCTCGGCCACGATCTTCGGGGCGAGCCCCAGGCTGATCTCGTCGCACAGCAGCAGTTGCGGGCGGCTCATGAGGGCGCGGGCGACGGCGAGCATCTGCTGCTCGCCGCCGGACAGCGTGCCCGCGATCTGCTTGGCGCGGGCCTTCAGGACGGGGAAGACGCCGTACCAGCGCTCGACGTCGATCTTCTCCCGGCCGCGCACGGCCGCCCCGACGCGCAGGTTCTCCTCGACGGTGAGCGCGGTGAAGGTTCCGCGGCCCTGCGGCACGAGGCTGATTCCCTGGCGGACCACCGCCTCGGCCCGGCCGCCCAGCGGCCGCCCGGCGAACGCGATCGTGCCGCGGCTGGGCAGCAGGCCCGCGATGGCCCGCATGAGCGTCGTCTTGCCGGCCCCGTTGGCGCCGAGCACGACGACGACCTCGCCGGCCCCGACCGTGAGGTCGATGCCGTGCAGCACCTGGGCCTGGCCGTAACCGGCCACGAGCCGCTCGACTTCCAGCAGATCGCTCATGTCCGCCCCAGGTAGGCCGCCGCCACGGTCTCGTCGCGCTGCACCGCTTCCGGCGCACCGTCGGCGATCTTGCGGCCGGAGTCCATCGCGACGACGTGGTCGCAGATGCCCATCACGAGGCCCATGTGGTGCTCCACGAGGAGGGCCGAGAGTTCGTACCGGTCGCGAATCCGCCGGATCAGCTCGCCCAGGTCGCGGACCTCGGCGTGGGTCAGGCCGCCGGCCGGCTCGTCCAGCAGCAGCAGCCGGGGGCGCGCGGCGAGGGCCCGGGCCAGCTCGACGCGCTTGAGGGTGCCGAACGGCAGGCCCTGCGCCGGGTGGTGGGCCACGTCGGTGAGGCCGAGCGCGGCCAGGATGTCGTAGGCCTCGGCCCGCAGCGCCCGGTGCCGCCCGCGCCGCACGTGGGCGCCGGCGACCGTGTTCTCCAGGACGCTCAGCGAGCCGAAGAGCGCGAGGTTCTGGAACGTCCGCGCGATGCCGTGCCGCACGATGCGGTGCCGCGGCACGGCCAGCAGGTCGCGCTCGCCGAACCGGATCGTGCCCCCGTCCGGCTGGTAGATGCGGGTGATGCAGTTGAACAGCGTGGTCTTACCGGCGCCGTTCGGCCCGATCAGCCCGCAGATCTCACCGGGCGCGACGGTCAGGCTGATCCCGTCGAGCGCGGTGACCCCGCCGAAGTGAATCCGGACGTCGCGCACGTCCAACGCAGCAGCCGACACCAGCGTCACCTCCGGCTTACTTCAATTGACAGTGCTACTCGTCTTACTACAACAGTCGGAGTGACTCGTCAATGGGGCGTCATGAGCACTCGAAGTACTCGCAGCTCACGATGCTCAGCGTCGGGACCGGGAACCATCGCGAAACGGTGCAGAAATATTTCGCCCACCGGCCCCCTGTGCAAGTCACTCTTCTAGTTGTAGCGTGTGGACACCGTTTGGTTTGGAGGTCAACGATGTTCTCCATCGCCGAGGTGGTCCGCGACGCCGCGCGCCGGCACCCCGACGCCCCCGCGGTCGCCGGCCAGGGCCGGCCCGCGACCTTCGCCGAGATCGACCGGCGCTCCAGCCGGGTCGCCGCCGGCCTGCTCGCCCTCGGCGTGCGCCGCGGGGACCGGGTCGCCTACGCCGGCCTGAACCGCACGGACGTGCTGGACATCGTCTCCGGGGCGGCCAAGCTGGGTGCGGTACCCGTCCCGCTGAACTTCCGCCTCGCCGGCCCCGAGCTCGCCGCGGTGCTCGCCGACTCGGGCGCGACGGTGCTCTTCGCCGAGCCGGCCCAGGCCGAGCTCGTCCGGGGGTCCTTCGAGGGCGTGACGCTGACGCTGGACGGCGACTACGAAGCGTGGCTGGACGCGCAGCCGGAACAGGACCCCGGGGTCGTCACCGACCCGGACGACCTCGCCGTGCTGCTGTACTCCTCCGGCACCACCGGCCTGCCCAAGGGCGTCATGATCCGCAACCGCAACCTGCACTCGATGCTCGACGTGGCCCGCCGCCGCTGGCAGCTCGACCCGGGCGACGCCTCGCTGAACGTCTCGCCGTACTTCCACGTCCTCGGCTTCGCGTGGGCCGTGCACAGCCTGCGCCAGGGCGCGACCCTCGCCCAGGTGCGCGACGCCGCCCCGCAGGCGCTGCTCGGCCTGATCGCCGGCGAGCGGGTGCGGGTAACCGTGCTCGTGCCGGTGCTCATCGACGTGGTCCTGCGCAGCCCCGGGCTCGACGAGGCCGACCTGAGCAGCCTGCGCCTGATCCTGTACGGCTCCGCCCCCATCTCCGCCCAGGTGCTCGTCGAGGCGACCAAGCGCCTCGGCGCCGCCATGGAGCAGTCCTACGGCCTGACCGAGATCTCCGGCGGGGCCACCTTCCTCAGCCCCGAGGACCACGACCGGGCCCGCGACGAGCCGGGGCTGCTGCGCTCCTGCGGGCGGCCGGACCCGAGCAGCGAGCTGCGCGTGGTCGACCCGGTGACGCTTGAGGAGCTGCCTACGGGGTCCCCGGGCGAGGTGCTCATCCGCTCGGCCCAGGTGATGGCCGGCTACTGGCAGCGGCCCGAGGAGACGGCGTACACGCTGCCCGGCGACGGCTGGATGCGCACCGGGGACGTGGGGCGGCTCGACTCGGAGGGGTACCTCTACCTCGTCGACCGGGCCAAGGACATGATCGTGTCCGGGGGCGAGAACGTCTACCCGGCCGAGGTCGAGCGCGCGCTGCAGGGCCACGACGAGGTCGCCGAGGTCGCCGTCGTCGGCGCACCCTCGGCGCGGTGGGGCGAGTCCCCGGTCGCCGTGGTGGTCCGCGAGCCCGGCAGCGAGCTGACCGAGGAGGCGCTCATCGCCTGGGTCCGCGAGCGGCTCGCACATTACAAGTGCCCGGTCGCGGTGCGCTTCGAGGACGCACTGCCGCGCAACGCCTCCGGCAAGGTGCTGCGGCGCGTCCTGCGCGAGCCACTGTGGGCGGGCCACGAGCGAAGGGTCGGCTGAGTGTCGCTGCAGAACTTGCTGGACAAGCAGGAGATCACCGAGATACTGACGCGGTACATGCGCGCCGTCGACCGCGGCGACCTCGACGCCCTGCGCGCCTGCTACCTCCCGGGCGCGGTCGAGGAGCACGGCGGGGTGTACAGCGGCCCGGCCGACGCCTACGTCGACAGCATCGCCCGCACCCTGACCCACCCGAAGGCGATCACCACGCACGTGCTGTCCAACGTGCTCATCGAGCTCGACGGCGACCGCGCCGACGTCGAGTGTTACGTGACCGCGTTCGCCCGCGTGAAGCCCGGCGACACGCTGACCGTGGCCCGGATGCTCGACGTCTTCGAGCGCGTGGACGGCCGCTGGGGCATCCGGCACCGGCGGCTGCGGTGGGAGTGGAACCACGACATGGAGCGCACGGAAGGCTGGATCTTCGGCATGCTCGTCCCCGACCCCTCGGTGCTGCAGCGCGGCGCCAAGTTCCCGGCCGACCCGGTGTACGGCTCATGAGCGGCGTCGTCGCCCTCGTGACCGGGGCCAACCGCGGCATCGGCCAGGCGTTCGTCGAGGAGCTGATCGAGCAGGGCGCCCGCGTCTACGCCGGCAGCCGCGACCCGGCCGCCGTGCGGACCCCCGGTGCGATCCCGGTCGGGCTCGACATCACGGACCCGGCGCAGGTGGCCGCGGCCGCCGCCGGGTGCGCCGACGTGAACCTGCTCGTCAACAACGCCGGGCTGTTCACCAGGCAGCGGCTCGTGATGGCCGATGACCCCGAGGCGGCCCGCGCCGAGATGGAGGTCAACTACTTCGGCACCCTCGCCATGACGCGGGCCTTCGCCCCCGTGCTCGCGGCCAACGGCGGCGGCCAGATCATCAACGTGCTGTCCGTGGCCGCGATCGTGCCCACGGCGTTCATGGGCGGGTACTCCCCCGCCAAGGCCGCCACCCTGTTCCTCTCCGGCATCACCCGCGCCGAGCTGGAGCCGCAGGGCACGAAGGTCACCGCGCTCATCGTCGGCTCGGTCGACACCCGCATGGCCGACCACGTCGACGGGCGCAAGGAGGACCCGCGGGACATCGCCAGGGCCGGGCTCAAGGCGGCGGCCAAGGGCGAGCTGACCTTCGACACCGACTGGATGGCCGTCGACGCGCGGGCCCGCCTCGCCCGCGACCCCGTCCGCTACGAGCGCGGGCTGGGACGGCTCGTGCACAAGGCGGCGCTGCGGACGGGCCGCGAGTAGATGGGTACCCGCGTCATCCAGTGGGCCACCGGCGCCATCGGCAAGACGACGCTGCGGGCCGTGCTCGACTCCCCCGAGCTCGAGCTCGCCGGCCTGTACGTCTACGGCGAGCGCAAGGCCGGCCGCGACGCCGGCGACATCGCCCGCCGCCCGGCCACCGGCGTCACCGCGACCCGCGACATCGAGCAGATCCTGGCCCTCGACGCCGATGTCGTCATCCACGCGCCGCGGCTGCGCCTCGACTACGGCGAGCACGACGAGGACATCTGCCGGCTGCTGCGCTCCGGCAAGAACGTCATCACCACCGCCGGGCACCACTACCCGGCCCCCGAGCGCGCGGCGCGGTTCGAGCGGGCCTGCGCCGAGGGCGGCAGCACCCTCTTCGGCGTCGGGATCAGCCCCGGCGTCATCGGCGAACGGCTCACGCTCGCCCTGACCGGGGTCGCGGTCCGCCTGGACCGGGTCGAGATCGACGAGGTCCTCGACGCCCGCGCCATGCCCGACCCCGACTTCGTCTTCAACGTCATGGGCATGGGTTCGTCGTCGCCGGAGCCCGGCGCGCTTTCCGAGCTGTACGGCGAGCTGTACACCGAGACGCTGCGGTTCATGGGCGACGCGATGGGTGTGGTCTACGACCGGATCGAGCCCGACCACCACTACGAGCTGGCCGCCGCCGACCTGGAGGTCGCGGCCGGCACCATCCGCAAGGGCACCGTCGTGGCGACCGAGTGGCGCTGGCACGCCATCGTGGCCGGGCAGCGGTTCATCACCCTGTCGATCATCTGGACGATGGACCCGGCGCTTCCCCGCTACGCCGGGCGCGACCACTGGACGATCCACGTGTTCGGCAAGCCCGAGGTGGTCATGTCGCTCAACCTGGTCGAGCCCCAGGAGCCCGGCGTGCGAACGACCGCGGCCCAGTACGTGACGGCCGGCCCGGTCATCAACGCGATCCCGCTCGTGGTCGCGGCCCCGCCCGGCATCCTGTCCTTCGACGTCTTCGGCGCGTGGTCCGCATGAGGCCGTTCTTCGCGGTCCACGCCGACGGCGGCCGGGTCACGAGCGTCGCCGACATCATCCGCCGCCGCGCGGCCGCCACCCCCGCGCTGACGGCCGTCATCGAGGCCGGCCGCACCACCACGTTCGGCGCGCTGGACGAGCGCTCGAACCGGGTCGCCCAGGCGCTCATCGCGGCCGGCGTCGCGCCCGGGGACCGGGTGGCCTACATCGGCGCCAACGCACCGGAGTTCCTCGAGGTCCTCTACGGCGCGACCAAGGCCGGCGCGATCGCCACCGCCGTCAACAACCGCCTGGCGCGGCCGGAGATCGCGGCCATCCTCTCCGACGCCGCCCCCGCGGCCCTCGTCGTCGACGATCCTTCGCTGGTACCGCCGGGAGCGCGCGCCGTGTGCACCGGTGACGAGTACGAGGCCTGGCTGTCCACGGTGGACCCGGTCGACCCGCTCGTGCCCGCCGGGCCGGACGACACCGCGGTCATCTTCTACACCTCGGGCACGACGGGCCGGCCGAAGGGCATCATGCTCAGCGGCGACAACCTCGGCCAGGCGCTCGCGACCATGCACTACGACATGGAGCTCACGACCACGTCGGTGGCGATGGCGCCCATCCCGTACTTCCACATCTCCGGCCTCGGCCTGGCCCTCGTGGCCAACCTCAACGGCGCCGCGCTGCTGCTGGAGACCGCGGCCGGCCCCGACGCGCTCATCGCCCTGCTCGCGCGGCGGCGGGTCTCGCATGCGGCCGTGGTCCCGACCATCCTGCAGACGCTGCTGCAGCTGCCCCGCACGCGCGAGACCGACTGGTCGGCGCTGCGCTACCTGGTGTACGGCGCGATGCCGATCCCGCTGCCGGTGATCCGCGCCGCGACGGAGGTCTTCGGCTGCAAGTTCCTGCAGTCGTACGGCCTGACGGAGTCGACGGGCGGCGTCACGGTCCTCTGGCCCGAGGACCACCTGCCGGACGAGCCGCGCAAGGAGCGCCGCCTGCGCTCGGTGGGCCGCCCCATGCCCGGCGTCTCCCTGCGGGTCGTCGACCCGGTGACGCTGTCGGACCTGCCCCCGGGCGAACGCGGCGAGGTCCTGATCGGCGGCGGCCACGTGATGCGCGGCTACTGGCGCAACCCCGGGGCGACGTCCACCACGATCGTCGACGGCTGGGTCCGCACCGGCGACGGCGGCTCCTTCGACGAGGACGGCTACCTGTACCTGCACGACCGCATCAAGGACATGATCGTCTCCGGCGGCGAGAACGTGTACCCGGCCGAGGTCGAGAGCGTGCTGACCGGCCACCCGGACCTGGCCGAGGTCGCGGTGGTGGGCGTGCCGTCGGCGCGGTGGGGCGAGTCCCCGGTGGCCGTGGTGGTACCGCGCGCGGGCCACGCCCCGGACGAGGCCGAGGTGATCGCGTGGTGCCGCGAGCGGCTGGCCCACTTCAAGTGCCCGGTCGCGGTACACGTGGTGGAGACCCTGCCCCGCAACGCTTCCGGCAAGCTCCTCAAGCACGCCCTGCGCAGTAGTTTTTCCTAGCTCGCTGCGCTCGCGGTGGGAGAGCTCCGCTCCACCCACACCCCCTCGAAATCTCCGCCGTCGCCGACGAGCTCCGAACAGGCGCTGCCGATTTCGGCTCGACGACGCGACTTCGGCGCGCTGATCCAGCCTGCGCGCCGAGAGCGTCCTGGGCGCGCTGACTGTCACATCCCGACGAAGGTCACGGTCTCGGTGAGAACCGCCCGCCCGGTACGCAGCGGTGGCACACCCGGCCGCTCGTACCCCACCGAGACCCCGCAGAACAGCACGAGCCCGTCGTCGGCCCCGACGATCCGGCCGACGGTCCTGCGATACATCGTCCACATCACCTGTGGGCAGCTGTGCAGCCCCTCGGCCCGCAGCAGCAGCATGACCGTCTGCAGGTACATGCCCGCGTCGGCCCACTGCCCGGGCCCCATCGTCCGGTCGAGGTAGCAGAACAGGACGACCGGCGCCCCGAACGCCGCCGAGTTCAAGGCGGAGATCTTCACGGGCCGGGCGGGGTCGTCGCGCTCGATGCCCAGCGCCGCGTACCGCTGGGCGGCCGCGGCGGAGAACCGGTCCAGGTACGGCGGGACCAGGTCGGCCGGGTACATCGGGTACTCCCGCTCGTCGCCGGGGTCGCCCGCCAGCGCCCTGGCCGTCGCGCGCCGCTTCAGGTCCGCCAGGGGCTCGCCGGTCACGACGTACACCTGCCACGGCTGGAGGTTCCCGCTCGACGGGGCCCGCGCCGCCGCCGTCAGCACCCGTTCCAGGACCGGCTTCGGTACCGGCTCGGCGCTGAACGCCCGCACGGCGCGCCGGCTGTCCACAGCGTCATACACGTCCACCAACCCAGCCTATGACGAGGCCGAGGGACGCTCAGCGGATGCTCAGCGCCATGCGTTCAGCCTCGTCCCGGACGCGTCGGACGAGGCCGCGGGACTGTTCGATGCTCGAGCGCGCCGGCGTAGATTTTGAGGGGGTGTGGGTGGAGCTTGCTCCCACACCGCGAGCGCAGCGAGCCAGGGACTCAGCGGTACCGGCAGTGCACGCCCAGGAGGCTCTCGTCGCGCAGGGCCGGGCCGCGTTCGGAGCGCAGCAGGGTCAGCGTCCACCGGGGCAGCTCGGCCGCCGGGCGGAAGCGCACCGTGCGGCCGCCCAGGTCGATGGTGTCCGCCGCGGCCGGCTCGTAGCCCAGGATCTCGGCCCACTGCTTGACCGTCGCCTCCGGGTCCTGGGCCGGTACGTCCACCGCCACCACGTCGTCGATCAGTGCGTGCGGCGACGGGTCCACGCCCATGCCGTCCCAGAACCAGGCGTCGCGGTCCGCGATGCCGTCCAGCTCGAGCAGGAGGCCGGCGTCGGCCGGGTGGAACTGCACGATCGGGTGGCCCATGACGAGCTGGTCGGCGACCACGCGCACGCCGAGGGCCAGGGCGCGGTCGCGGGCGGCCAGGGGGTCGCTGTGCTGGACCGAGAGCGCGTAGCCGCCCGGGCCGCGCTTGGCCAGCCAGCGGGCGATCGACACGTCGGGCGTGAGCGGGGCGACGAGCTCCAGGTAGGAGCCGCCGGCCAGGGCCATCGTGTCGTCGGCCATGCCGATCGCGGCCAGTTCGGGGTCGGCGAAGCCGGGGCCGAGGCCGTAGTGCTCGCGCAGCAGGCGGCCATCGGCGGCGATGTCGGAGGTGGCCAGGACGACCTGGCGCAGTAGGGCCCAGTCACTCATGAGCGTATTCCTTGCGTAGCAGGCGTTTCAGGATCTTGCCGGAGGCGTTGCGGGGCAGGGTTTCCACGACGTGTACCGCCACCGGGCATTTGTAGTGGGCCAGGCGCTCGCGGGACCACGGGATGAGGTCGTCGACGGCGCCGATCGTGACGACCACGGCGATCGGGGACTCGCCCCAGCGTGCGGACGGCACGCCCACGACCGCGACGTCGAGCACGTGCGGGTGGGCGGCCAGGACGCGCTCGACCTCGGCCGGGTACACGTTCTCGCCGCCGGAGACGATCATGTCCTTGATGCGGTCGTGCAGGTACAGGTAGCCGTCCTCGTCGAAGGAGCCGCCGTCGCCGGTGCGCAGCCAGCCGTCCACGATGGACTCGCCCCGCCAGTAGCCCCGCGTGACCGACGGGCCGCGGACGAGGATCTCGCCGTCGGCGACCCGGACCTCCAGCCCCGGCAGCGGGCGGCCGACCGAGGTCAGGCGGCCGTCGGGGCGGTGCTCCTCCGGGGCGAGGACGGTGGCGACGCCGGTGGTCTCCGTCAGGCCGTACGACTGGTGGAACCGCGCGCCGAGGACCTCCGTGGCCCGTCCCACCAGGGCGGGGGTGATCGGGGCGCCGCCGTAGACGATGTGGCGCAGGGCCGAGAAGTCGGCCGGGGCGTCGGTCAGGGCCTGGATGAGCGTCGGGACCATCGCCGCGTGCGTGGCCCGGAAGTCGACCAGCTGGCGGGACATGCTCGCCGGGGTCGGCTCCGCGTTCTGCACGATGGTGCCGCCCGCGGCGAGGGTGATGAGGGACCAGCCGGTGCCGGCGATGTGGTGGTACGGCGTCGGGACCAGGCTGACCGCGTGCTCGTCGACCTCGAACAGCGCGCCGAACGCGCCGACCGTCCAGGCCAGCTGCTCGTCGTCGATGAGCACGCCCTTGGGGCGGCCGGTCGTGCCGGACGAGTACATGATCATGACGGGCGCGTCGTCGAACACCTCGCCGATGCCGGCGTCGCGGGCGATCCAGGCGGCCTCGTCGGCGGTGAGGCGGAAGTTGATCGGCACGAGGGTGGCGCCGGCCCGCAGGCAGGCGATGAAGAGCTCCCAGAAGTCCGTGCGGTTCCGGTCGCGGTACGCGACGCGCTGGCCCGCCCGCAAGCCCGAGGCGATTTGCCCGGATTTATGCCATAAATCCGCATACGTCGCCGTACGATCGTCGCCGACGATTGCTACTTTATCCGAAATGTTCCGCTCGATGAGCGACAGGACGGCGGCACTCACGGCGTGCGTTCGATTGTGACGTCGCTGCCCCCGCGCAGGGGCTCGCGGCACTGGTCGCACGCCAGCCGGGGGGTGAAGATGCGCCGGCACTCGGTGTGCCGGTAGACCAGAGCCCGCCCCTCGGGCGCCTTGAACCAGCGGTGCCCCCAGTCCAGCGTGCACATGACGACCGGGAAGAAGGCGCGGCCCTTGGCGCTGAGGCGGTAGCTGAGCCAGTCGGCGCGCTCGGTGCCGGGTGCCGGGTCGAGCACGCCGAGCTCGCAGAAGGTGCGCAGCCGGTCGGCGACCATGGTCGGCGGGGCGCCGAGGCGCTGCTCGAAGTCCTTGAACCGGTGCGCGCCGAGGAAGGCGGCCCCGAGCAGGGCCGAGGACCAGCGGTTGCCGATGAGCGCCATGGTCTGCGGGAACAGGCCGGGGCTGGCGCCCGCGCCGGCGAAGGAGCGGCGGCGGGTCGTGGCCGCGGGGACGCTGCGCTCCCAGGTGCCGCTGGGGCCGAAGCCGCCGGTGACGTCGCGGGGCTCGACCGCCTTGCCACAGGTGGCGCACATGAGCAGCGGCTGGAACGGCTGCCCGCAGCGGCTGTGCCGCATGAGCGGCAGGTGCTCCTCGTGCTGGGGCACCCAGCGGGCCTCCCACGCCCAGATGGCCAGCAGGATCGGCCAGGTGTCGCGGCCGCGCTTGGTGAGCCGGTACTCGAACCGCGGCGGCCGGTCCTGGTAGGCGACCTTCTCCATGATCCCGACCTCGGCCAGCCGGGAGAGCCGGTTGGTCAGCACCGAGTTGGAGATCGGGAGCCGCTCCAGGTAGTCGCTGTACCGCCGCACGCCCGCGGTCGCGTAGCGCAGGATGAGCAGCGTCCACTCGTCGCCGATGATCCCGAGCGCGTGCGCGACCGCGTTCTGCCCGCCCGGCTCGAGCTGGGTGGGCGCGTCCCCCGGGTGCACCACGGCCACAGCGGGGGCGTCACCGGGCGGTTCGGCTGTCACGCAGGGCCCATCCGCAGCGCCGCGGCCATCGTGCCGGCGGTGCCCCAGCCGGGGATCGAGGAGCCGGCGGCCCAGGTGGCGTGCGTACCGCTGGAGACGCGCTCGGGCAGCGCGACGCGCGCGACCGGGCCGTCGGCGACCCGCTGCGCGTCGAAGACCAGGCACTCGGAGGCGTCGCGGTTCATGTCGGTGACGATCGTAATCAGGTAGCCGTCGTCCTCGGCGGCGGAGCCCACCCGGGGCGCCATCGCGGTCTCGCTGCCGAAGACCCCCTCGCCGAAAGCGTACCGCTCGTCGTGGCCGGTGAGCAGGTCGTGCTTGACGACGCCGTCGAAGAGAAACCAGCCCTCGACGCCGGTGGCGGCGTACGCGTACCGGTTGGGCCGCCCCCCGTGCCGCCCGTTGATCATGCCGAACTCGGTGACGGTGTCGCGCAGCCGCTCCTCCCGCACCTGCCCGGTGACCAGGTTGAGCCGCCACCGGTGCAGGTGCGACTGCATCCGGTCGAGCGCCAGGAAGCGGAACATGCGCTGGTAGTAGGAGCCGTCGCCGCGGTCCTGGGGCTCGGGGTCGTCCTGGAAGAAGCCGTCGAGGACGATCTCGTCGCCCTCCTCGTAGGCGTTTACCCAGTGCAGGACGTAGGTCGGGTCCGCCTCGAACCAGCGGACCTGCTCCGAGGTACCGCGGCGGGGAACGACCCCGATCCGCAGGGGCATTTCGGGGTGGAAGCGGGCGGCGTGGACGCCCTGCTCCAGCAGCGCCGGCTCCCAGAACAGCGGGCAGTCGTTGAGGATCGCGTAGTGCTCGGTGTAGGCCATGTCGTGCGGCAGGCGGGGGCCCGGCAGCGGCACGTCGATGTAGTGCACCAGGTGGTTGTCCGCGTCCACCACGCCGTAGTGCAGGTAGGGCGCCTGCTTGCCGTAGTTGAAGAACAGCAGCTCGCCGGTGTGCTCGTCGCTCTTCGGGTGGGCCGAGACGCCCCACTGCGACGGGAACCGCCCGCCCCACGTGGACTTGCCGAGCGTGTCGAGGGTGAGCGGGTCGAGGCGGTACAGGTCGCCGCACTGGTAGAAGCTGGACAGGGCCACCCCGGCGTGCACGACGATGTCGGTGCTGGAGGAGTCCTTGAGCCCGCCGCGGGCGCCCCAGCCGTCGCGGCGGCTGCGGTCCGGGGGCTCGGCGAGGCCGGCCCAGAGCGGCTCCTTGGTCTCCTGCTCGGCGAGGAACCCGTCGGTGCGCACGAAGCGGTTGCGGTAGAACGCCTTGCCGTCGCGGAAGCCGACCACGTGGATCATGCCGTCGCCGTCGAACGGGTGGTACTTGCCGGCGATGGCGGGGTGCACGGGGTTCTCGGTGTTGCGCAGGTACACGCCGTCGAGGTCAGCCGGGATCTCCCCGGTCACCGTGAGGTCGTCGGCGCGCCACTCGCTGGTCTGCGGCCGCCACGGCCCGGTGCGGTACGGGTGGTCGTCGTCCTCCGGGAGCGTGGCCAGGGCGTGGCCGACGAGCTCGACGTCCATAACGGTCGCTCCTACTTTCCAGAGTCGGCCGCGCCGACCACGAGACTCACCGTCGTCGTGGTGCTGCCGCCGATGTTGAGGGTGGCGAAGGTGCGCGCGCCGGGCACCTGGTAGGCCCCGGCCTGGCCGGTGACCTGCCGGTGGGCGTCCACGAGCATGCGCACGCCGGTCGCGCCGACGGGGTGGCCGCCGCCGATCAGCCCGCCGCCGGGGTTCATCGGGATCCGGCCGCCGATGGCGAGCTCGCCGGACTCGACCGCCTTCCAGCTCTCGCCGGGCGCGGTGATGCCGAAGTGGTCGATCGCCGCGTACTGCGACATCGTGAAGCAGTCGTGGGTCTCGATGCCGTCGAGGTCCTCGACGCCGCCGATGCCGGCCCGCCCGAACGCGTCGAGCACCGCCTTGCGCACGTGGGGCAGCGCGTACGGCTCGCCGGCGCTGCGCCGCAGCTTCTGCTCCAGCGGCAGCCCGACGGTGGCGTGGCCCCAGCCGAGGATCCGGGCGAGCGGGCGGCGGGCGAGGCCGGGGTGGGCGGCGAGGTACCGGTCCGAGACGAGCACCACGCCGGCCGCTCCGTCGGTGACCTGGCTGCAGTCGTTGCGCCGCAGCCGCCCCTCGACCGGCGGGTTGGCGTCGTCGTCGGCGCTGAAGCTGGCGTCGGTGAAGGTCCAGCCGCGGGTCTGCGCGTTGGGGTTCACCCGGGCGTTGTCGAAGGCGAGCCGGCCGATCGCGCGCAGGTGGGCGTCGTCGAGGCCGTAGCGCTTGTCGTACTCGTCGGCGAGGGCGCTGAACATGTACGGCCACATGAACTTGGCCTGCTCGCCCTCGTGGCCGACCCAGGCGGCGGCGCCCAGGTTGCGGGCGGCCTGGTCGCCGGGGACGGTGCGCTCCAGCTCGGCGCCGAGCACGAGGGCGACGTCGTAGCGGCCGGACTCGAGGTCGGCCATGGCCGACAGCACGGCGATGCCACCGGAGGCGCACGCGGCCTCGTGGCGGGCCGCCGGAATGCCCCAGAGGCGCTCGTCGACGGTGGCGGGCATGCCGCCGAGCTGACCCTGGCCGGTGAAGAGCTGGCCGAAGGCGTTACCGACGTGGATCACCCCGATGTCGGCCGGGTCGACGCCGGACGCGTCGAGGGTCCCGGTCGTCACCTCCGCGAAGAGCTCGGCGAAGCCGTGCCCGGCGCGGGCCCAGTTGCGGGCGAAGTCGGTCTGGAAGCCACCTGCGACCCACGTGCTCGAAGTTCCCATGAGCCACCTCCATTCGAGCTTCCTTACTATAACAAGCAGAGTCGCTCGTCAACGTGCCGCCGCCCTGACCTAGGTCATCTCTTGCCAACGACACCCGATGAGACTACACCTAACAGAGTGACTTCACGTGACGTGTACGTCCTCGAGTACCTGCGCACGGCGCGCGGCAAGGGCTCGGCGAAGGGCGCGCTGCACCACCTGAGCCCGACCGAGCTCGTCGTGCGCCTGCAGCACGCGCTGGTCGGGCGCACCGGGCTCGACCCGGCCCGCATCGACGACGTGACCCTCGGCCTGGCCTCCCAGAGCGGCGAGCAGGGCGCGAACCTGCCCCGCACCGCGGCGCTGCTGGCCGGCTGGGGCGACCACGTACCCGGGGTCAGCCTGAACCGGTTCTGCGCCTCCGGGATCGACGCCGTCGCCCAGACCGCCGCCCGGGTGCGCGCCGAGGACCTCGACCTGGCCGTCGCCGGCGGGGTGGAGAGCGTCTCGCGGGTGCCGATGTTCTCCGACCAGGGCCCGCTGTGGAGCGACCCCGACACGATCCGCCGGGTCGGCTCGATCCACATGGGCATCGCCGCCGACCTCAACGCGACGCTGGACGGATGGCCGCGTGAGGAGCTGGACTCCTACGGGCTCGAGACCCAGGCCAAGGCGACCGCCGCCTGGAAGGCCGGGTTCTACGAGCGTGCGGTCGTACCCGTGGACGGCTTCGCCCACGACGAGCTGGTCCGGCCCGGCACCACCATGGAGAGCCTGGCCGCGCTGCCGCCCGCCTTCGCCGAGCTGGGCGCCTCCGGCCAGGACGCCATCGCGCTGGCCGCGCACCCCGAGGCCGGCGCGATCGAGCACCGGCACACCGTCGGCACCTCCCCCGCCATCGCCGACGCCGCCGCCCTGGTGCTGCTCGGCACCCGCGCGGCCGCCGAGGCGAACGGGCTCGCCCCGCGGGCCCGCGTGGTGGCGGCGGCCACGTGCAGTACCGACCCCGTCATCATGCTCACCGCCGGGCAGCAGGCCGTCGAGAAGGTCATCGCCAAGGCCGGGCTCGCCCCGGCCGACATCGACGTGTTCGAGTTCGCCGAGGCGTTCTCGGCGCTGTGCCTGAAGTTCCGCCGCGACCTCGGCGCCGGGCCCGAGCGCATGAACCCCAACGGCGGCACGATCGCCATGGGCCACGCGTTCGGCGCGACCGGCGCCATCCTGCTCGGCCAGTGCGTGGAGGAGCTGCAGGCCCGGGGCGGGCGCTACGGCGTCGCCGCCGTCTCCGGCGCGGCCGGCCTCGGGGTCGCCGTGCTCGTCGAGCGGGTCGACGCATGAGCGCGCTCGCCGGCCGCGTCGGCATCGTCACCGGCGGCGGCAAGGGTCTGGGCCGCGCCTTCGCCCTGCACCTGGCCGGCCTCGGCGCCGCGGTCGTCGTCAACAACCGCAACCGCCAGGTCGACTCGGCCGGCTCCGTGGTCGCCGAGATCACCGCCGCGGGCGGGCGGGCCGTCGCCGACTACAGCGACGTCGCCGACCCGCACGCGGGGGACGACCTGGTGGCGCTGGCTGTCTCGGAGTACGGCCGGCTGGATTTCTGTGTCACCAGCGCCGCCGTGAGCTCCCCGGCGATGTTCCACAAGACCGGCATGGACGCCTTCGCCGCCGTGCAGGCCGTCAACGTGCTCGGCACCGCGAGCGTCGCCGCCGCGGCCGCACGGCACCTGCGCGGCGCCGGCGGCGGGCGGATCGTCCTCGTGGCCAGCACCGCCGGGCTGCACGGCGAGCCGACCGTCTCCGCCTACGCGGCCAGCAAGGGCGCGGTCATCGCCCTGGGCCGGACCATCGCCGCCGAGGGCGCGCCGCGCGGGGTGTACACCAACGTGCTGCTGCCGTACGCGACGACACAGATGACCGACGCGGGGATGGCCGGACGGTTCCGCGACGCGATGACGGCCGAGTCGGTGGCCCCGGTCGTCGCCGCGCTCGTCGACCCGGACGGCACCCTCAACGGCGAGGTGATCGTGGCCGCGAACGGCTCGCTGCGCGCGACGAGCGCCGTGGAGTGGGGCACCGTGCGGGTGCCGTCGTCGCTGGACGCCGCGGGGCTGGCCGGCCTCCTGGACTCGAGCCGGGCCGGGAAGCCGCACGAGTACCGCACCGCGCAGGACGCGTTCGCCGACTTCGCCGAGGAGACGCTGCCGTGAACTGGACCGCCCTGGCGCTGAACCTGTGCGCCACGATCGTCGCCGTCGCGCTCGTCATGGCGCTCACGATGGCCTACGCGCTGCGCCGCGGCGAACAGTCCATCGTGGACACCGTCTGGGGCCTCGGCTTCGTCGTCGTCGCGGCCGTGTCGTTCGCGCTCTCGGCCGGCCACGGCGACCCGTGGCAGCGCGCCGTGACCCTCGCGCTGACCGCGGTCTGGGGCCTGCGGCTCGGCGCGTACATCTACGTGCGCAACCGGGGCAAGGGCGAGGACCCGCGGTACGCGGCGCTGCTGCGGCGCAACCAGGGCCGGCTGGTGCCGTACGTGATCCGGACCATCTACTGGCCCCAGGGCGCGATCATGTGGGTCGTGTCCCTGCCGGTGCAGGCCGCGATGTACGTGTCGTCGCCGGTGCCGGCGCTGCTGTGGGCCGGCGTCGCGGTATGGGCGGTCGGCTTCGCGTTCGAGGCGGTCGGCGACGCGCAGCTGGCCCGGTTCAAGCGCGACCCCGCGAACGCCGGCCGGCTCTTGGACCGCGGCCTGTGGGCGTGGACGCGCCACCCCAACTACTTCGGCGACTCCGTCGTGTGGACCGGCCTGTTCCTGCTCGCGTGCTCGCACTGGGTGGGCCTGCTGACCGTCATCGGCCCGGTGCTCATGACCCACATGCTCGTGAACAAGAGCGGCAAGGCCCTGCTGGAGCGGCGGATGAGCCGGTCGCGGGGCCCCGAGTTCGCCGAGTACGCCGCCCGCACCTCCGGCTTCCTCCCCCGCCCGCCCCGCCGTGCATGACGTTTCCGACCTGCTGGAGGTCCTGGACCTCCGGCCGGTCGGCGACTCCGTCTTCGAGGGCCGCAACAGCGCGCTCGACCTGCCCCGGGTCTTCGGCGGCCAGCTCGCCGCGCAGGCCTTGGTGGCGGCGGCCCGGACGGTACCGTCGCGGCAGCTCCCGCAGTCGTTGCACGCCACGTTCCTGCGCCCGGGCCGCCCCGAGGCCGTCAACCGCTTCGCGGTGGAGCACGTCCGCGACGGCCGGAGCCGCACGACCCGCACGGTGACGGCCACCCAGGACGGCCGCGAGGTGCTCCGCCTGACCGCCGCCTTCGGCCCCCCGTCGACGGGCGTGGGCCACCAGACCCCGCCCCCGCACGCGGGCAAGCCGCAGGACGCCCCGACGCTCGACGAGAGCATCGCCGACCTGGGCGGCCTCATGGGCCTGTGGACCGGCTTCGCCGCCGTCGACATCCGCGTGGCCCCCTGCCCCGACGGCGCGGCGTCGCGCGGGCTGCTGTGGATGCGCGCCACCGCCCCGCTGCCCGACGACCCCGTCACCCACGCGGCCGTCCTCTGCTACGCAACGGACCTCACCCTGCTGTCGGCGGCGTTGGTACCGCACGGGCTGCGCCTCGGCCGCGAGCGCGACCACAGCCACGCCTGGGACACCGTGTCCCTCGACCACGCCCTGTGGTTCCACCACATCCCGCGCGCCGACGAGTGGCTGCTGTTCGACCAGCACTCGCCGGTGGCCTCGCACGGGCGCGCCCTGGCCACGGCCCAGGTCTACGACACCACCGGCGAGCTGGTGGCCACGGTCACGCAGGAGGGCCTGCTGATCGCCGAGCCACTGACCTGACGTTCGCGCCTGATTCACGCGGACGCGCAGGTGAACCGGCACCTGTACCGCGCAGTTTCGCGGCACAGCGACCCTCCGTTAGGGTAAACCCCCGTGCCCAACTCATCAGGGACATTCGCGGTTCGTTGCTCCCGGCATGTGCCCGACACGAGGAGCAGCTGATTTGAGCCCCACTCACTTCGCCTGGCGACGCGCGTCCGTGTGCGTGAGCGAGCACAACTGCGTCGAGGTTGCGGCGCTCGACCACGTCGTCAGCGTCCGGAACTCGACGCGCGCCGGGGTCACCCTGGCGTTCACCGCGACCGACTGGCGGTCATTTCTCGCCTCGGTGAAGAACGGCACGCTCGCGCCCGACCGGTTCATGGGCGCGGGTCGCGGGCCCACTCTTGATGGCGCGTAGATACTCTTCATTGACGATAGCCTGAAAGCGTTTCCGCCGCGGCCATCGCCGCTGCGGGTCCGGCCAGTTGCCGTGGCGCTCCCAGTACATGCGCGGCACCTCGGAGTCGAAGTACGTCCGCAGCAGCACCCGGAGCTCCCGCTCGTTCAACACGCGGTCCTCCCAGGCGAACTGCCAGTTCAACACCACGAAGCCGGCGACGAAGAACAACCGCTCATCCACGTGCAGCGGTGCGAACCGAGGGCCCCAGCACTGGGCGTACGCCGGCTCCCGCATCGACAGAATCACGGTGTCACGATTGCGCCGCCGATGGTCGTCCCGCGCGGCACGACGAGATGCGGCGCGCTGGGCGATGACCGACGCCGACACGACGATGAGGGCCGCCGTCGAAAGCAGGGCCGAGGCCGGGCCGTACGCCTGTCCGATCCACATATCGGCCCCCTCGTCCCGCCCCCTGCTTGCCAGTATCACCGGGAGAAACTCGCGGGTGTCGATTCATTCATGCAATCCGGAAAAGTGACGTACGGCTACCGGTGAGGCAGCGGCCTGCAGGATTCAGAATTCAATTCCCGACCGTTCCGCCCGGGCGGGAACGGGCAACAAACCACTGCCGGTTCACGAACAAGCAGACCAACTTCTGCTGCTACGGCAGGATCGCGTCGACGTAGCCGCCGTCCACGCGTACGGCGCCGCCCGTCGTGGCCGAGGCGAACGGGGAGCTGAGGTACACCACCAGGTTCGCGATCTCCTCGGGCTCGATCAGCCGCTGCAGCAGTGACTGCGGGCGGTGCCGGCGCATGAACTCGCGCTGGGCCTCGTCCCAGGGCAGGTCGCGGTCGACGAGGGAGTACACGAAGTCCTCGACGCCGCCGGTGTGGGTGGGGCCGGCGATCACCGAGTTGACGGTGACGCCGGTGCCCGCCGCGGTCTTCGCGAACCCGCGGGCGACGCCGAGCAGGGCCGTCTTCGACACCCCGTAGTGGATCATCTCGGCCGGGATGACGACGGCGGAGTCGCTCGCGATGTACTGCACGCGGCCCCACCCGCGCGCCGTCATCCCCGGCAGGTAGGCGCGGGTGAGGCGCACCGCGGACAGGACGTTCGTCTCGAAGTACCGCCGCCACTCGTCGTCGGTGATCTCGAGCGGCTCGCGGGCGCCGAAGATGCCGAGGTTGTTCACGAGGATGTCGGCGTCGGGGAGGGTTTCCAGGACCCTCTGCGCGCCCTCGGCGGTGGCGACATCCCCCGGTACCGCCACGAAATCCCCGTCGCCCAAGCGCCGCAGCGCCTCGGTCACGGACTCGGGGCTGCGGCCGTTGACGCCCACGCGGGCGCCCGCCTTCGCCAGGCCGGCGGCGATGGCCGCCCCGATCCCGCGGGTGGAGCCGGTGACGAGCGCGGTCCGTCCGGTCAAGTCGATCTGCATTGGACCAATCGTGCCACCACCGGCGCGTGCTATCCGCGGACAGCCTGCAATCGGCTGGAGAAGTTGACGCTCACCCGCGGGCCCGCCGGTACCGTCTGCTTCGGCACGCAGTGGCGCCAGTCGCGCTGGCAGCGGCCGCCCATCACGACCAGGTCGCCGCTGGCCGGGGTCAGCACACGGCTGCGGCCGCCGTCGCGGGGCTTGATGAGGAAGCGGCGGGTGGCGCCGAGGGTGAGCACCGGCACGACGCACTCGGCGCGTTTGCAGGTGGGCCAGTCGCCGTGCCAGCCGGTGCTGTCGCGGTGGTCGCGGTAGTAGTTGATCCACAGTCCGTCGTAGGGGACGCCGTAGTGCGCGGAGAGCGCGGCGGCCGCGGCGCGCAGGCGGTCGTCCGGGGCGGCGGCGAGGTCGTTGTACTCGGCGGTGAGCCGCGGCTCGGTCACCATCCGGTTGACCATCCAGCGCTCCCGCTGCTCCCAGCCGACCCCGGTCAGCAGCGCGGCGAGCAGGGCCGCGTCGCCGGGCAGCCAGCCGGGCACATATTCGATCCACGAGGTCTCGTCGAGGGCCGTGCGGCAGGCGGCGGTGAAATCATGCATACGGTACGTCTAAATGCTCCCGGCACCGCGCGCCGGTCGGATCCGGACAGGTCCGGATGTGGCTGGTCCGCGGCGGGCGGCCTGCCTACCGTGGGTGGCGTGACGGTGTACTCGGCGGTCGTGACGACCGGCATCTACTGCCGGCCCGGCTGCGGCGCGCGGCCCCGGGCCGACAACGTGCGCACGTTCGACTCGGCCGCGGCGGCCGAGGCGGCCGGGTACCGGGCCTGCCTGCGCTGCCGCCCGTACCGGCTGGCCGGCTCGCTGCCGTGGCGCGAGCCGGAGCTGGTGTGCCGCGCGGTCCGGATGATCGTCGACGGGGTCCTCGACGAGGGTGGCGAGGACGAGCTGGGCCGGCGCCTCGGGCTGTCCGGGCGGCACCTGCGCCGGTTGTTCGCCGAGCACCTCGGGGTGACGCCCGACCAGCTGGCCCGCTCGCGCCGCACGCACTTCGCGCGCCGGCTGCTCGACGACACCGACCTGACCGTCACCGACGTGGCGTTCGCGTCCGGGTTCGGCAGCGTCAGGCAGTTCAACCGGGCGATGGCCGACACGTTCCGGGCGACCCCGCGGCAGCTGCGGGGCCGCCGCCGCCGCGCGGACCGGCTCGTGTGCGACGGGGGCCTGCGGCTGCGGCTGCCGTTCGAGGGCCCGTACGACTGGCCGGCGGCGCTGAAGACCCGGCAGGAGCGCGCGATCCCGGGGGTGGAGACCGTCGACGGGGACATGTACCGCCGCACGATCGGCGTCGACGGGGACGCCGGCGTGCTGGAGGTCGCCGCGGGCGGGCCGGACCATCTGGTGCTGTGGGCGCACCTGCCGTACTGGGAAGGCCTCATCCACGTCGTCCAGCGGGTCCGCGACCTGCTCGGCCTCGACACCGGCGAGCCGGGCGCGTTCTCCCCGTTCGAGGCCCGCGTGGTCGAGGCCGTGCGCGGCAACCGGGACGCCCTCGGCGAGCTCGTCCGGGCCTTCGGCGAGCCGGTGCCGGGCCTGCCCGCCGGGCTCACGCACCTCTTCCCCGGCCCCGAGGTGCTCACGGACGCCGCCCTGGCCGCGGGGGCCGGGCGCCCGGCCCGCACCCGGGGCCGGGTCGACATGATGTGACCACTCACTCCTCGGTGCGGCGGGTCATCCGGCCGCCGGCGCAGCGGTGCGTCGCGCGGCCGCCGGCGTCGCCGAGGTACGAGACCAGGTACACCCGGCCGTAGCCGCCGAGCGACTCCAGCGGCATCCCGGCGGGCGCGAAGAGCCCGTCGCCGAGCGGCACGTACCGCTGCGGCGGCCCCGACACGGGCCCACCGGCGAACGCGGTGAAGATCGCCTCCTGGTCCGGGTCCGCGGGCTCGTACGTCACCCGCTCCTGCAGCTCCCCACCGGCCACGGTCACGTCGACGCGCAGCTGCTGCGAGCGATAGGTCCCGGCGTACCGTCGCAGGTCCCCCTCGTCCGCGACGGCCAGCGGCGGGAACGCCACCGGCGCGAACCGCCCGACGAGCTCCGGGATCAGCTCGTTGTGCAGCGCGAACGCGCGCGGGTCGTTGCCGTACGCGGCGAAGACCAGATCGTGCGCGGGCACCACGGCGAGCACGGCCACCCCGCCGGGCGAGGCGCCGGACATCGACAGCACCGTGGTACCGCCGAAGTCCTCCAGCAGCCACCCCATCCCGATCGGTGGCACGTTGGCCACGCCCATGTCGTGCGTCACCACGGCCATCGGGTTGTCGGCGGCCAGATGGGCCCGCCCGAGCTTGAGCAGGTCGTCGATGGTGCCGATCGGCGTGCCGCCGGCCGGCCCCCAGGTGTCCGGGAGCTTGAACATCCCGGTGGGCCGCGCCGTGCCGTCGGGGTTGGGAAAATGCCCGATGGCGGTACCGCGAAGAATCGCCTCCTCGGCCGAGGTGGCCGCGGTCCCCATCCCGAGCGGCTCGTAGACGTCGCGGCGCAGCAGCTCGGCGTAGCTCAGCCCGGTGACCACCTCGAGCAGCCGCCCGGCCACGATCATGCCCCCGTTGGAGTAGCTGACGTACCGCCCCGGCTCGAACAGCGTCCCGCACTGCCGGGCGAGCCCGGCCATGTAGCCGGCGAGCGCGGAGTCCCCGCACCCGCGCGGAAAGTACAGATCGGCGTCGATACCGCTCGTGTGCGTGACGAGGTGCCGCACGAGAACCCGCTCGGCGGCGCCGGGCTCGGCGAGCGCGAACTCGGGAAGGTACCGCACCACGGGGGCGTCGAGGTCGAGCTTCCCGGCCTCGACCTGCTGCAGCACGAGCATGGTGGTCATGATTTTGGTGACGGACCCGAACAGGAACCCGGTGTCCGGCCGCATCGCGGCACCGGTGGTGAGGTTGGCGATACCGTACGCGGAGATCTCGGTCTGCCCGGCGTGGTAGACCCCGGCGAGGAAGCCGGGCACCTGGCTCTCGTCACAGAACCGCGCGACCCGCTCCCGAATGTGCGTCATCTCGTCCATGCACCGATCGTGGAACGTTCCCCCAGGGGCAAGGTCAAGCCCGCGGCGGAAATTCAAGCCGGAGCGGTCAGCGGAGGGGCTCCAGCACCGGGCCCTCCGGGGTGTCGACCACGCGCCAGCCCGCCTCGGCGATCTCGTCGCGGATGCGGTCGGACTCGGGCCAGTCGCGGCGTTTGCGCGCGTCCTCGCGCTGGGCCAGCCGGTCGCGCAGCTGTTCGTCCACGGTGGACACGTCGGCCCGGCCGTCCAGGTCGGCCGGGTGGAGTTCGTCCAGGCTCAGGCCGAGTACCGAGTCCGCCGCGGCCAGCAGGGTTGCCAGGTCGGTGTCCGGCAGGTCGTCGCCGCGTACCGCGGTGTTCAGGTCGGCCAGGGCTCTCGGGGTGTTGAGGTCGTCGGAGAGGGCCTCGTCGAGGCGGCGCAGGGCCGCCCGGCCGGCCTCGGTGGTCATGGCGGCGGTGGCCGCGGTCAGGGTCGGCACGGTCGGCAGGGGGCGCAGGGCCTGGGCCCGGCCCGCCAGGCGGCGCAGGGCGCTCGAGGCGCCGCGCACGGCCGCGTCGGTCAGTTCCAGCTGGCTGCGGTACGTGGCGGTGAGCAGGAAGTAGCGGTACGCCAGCGGGTGCAGGCCGTCGTCGACGAGGTCCTGCAGCAGCGGGGCGCCGCCCTCGGACTTGGCGACCTTGCGGTTGCGCAGCAGGACGAACTCGTTGTGCAGCCAGTGTGTCACCCAGGGGCGGTCCGACTCGAGGTACGCCTCGCTCTGGGCGATCTCGTTGACGTGGTGGATCTCGCGGTGGTCGACGCCGCCGGTGTGGATGTCGAAGTGGCGGCCCAGCAGGTCGATGCTCATGACCGAGCACTCCAGGTGCCAGCCGGGCACGCCCGGGCCCCACGGGGAGTCCCAGCGCATGACGCGGCGCTGGCCGGGGGCCTCGGTGCGCCAGACGGCGAAGTCGGCCTTGTTGCGCTTGCCGGGCACGGTCTCCAGGCGGGCGCCCTCGCGCTGGCCCTCCATCGAGATCTGGGCGAGGGTGCCGTACCCGGGCGAGCGGGCGGTGTCGAAGTACAGGCCGCTGTCGATCCGGTATGTGTAGCCGCGCTCGTCGAGCGTGCGGGCGAAGTCGAGCATCTGCGGTACGTAGTCGGAGGCGCGGGGCAGGTCCGACGGGGTGCGCACGTTCAGGCGCGCGATGTCGTGCAGGTAGGCCGCGGTGTAGTGCGCGGTGACCTCGCGGACGGACTTGAGCTCGCGGCGGGCGGCCGCCTCGACCTTGTCCTCGCCGAGGTCGGTCTCGCCGACGGTGTGGCCGACGTCGGTGATGTTGACGACCTGGCGGACCCGCAGGCCCTTCCACTCCAGCACCCGGCGGAGGGTGTCGCTGAAGACGTACGGGCGCATGTTGCCCAGGTGCGCGTACGAGTAGACGGTGGGGCCGCACGTGTAGACGCCGACCTCGCCGGGGACGAGCGGGCGCAGCGGCTCCGCCTGCCTGGTGAGGGAGTTGTACAGCGTGATCGGTGCACCGTCGGCCATGAGCAAAACGGTACCAATCGCCGGGGTCACGCCCACAGATGGCGGCGCAGGCAGTCCAGCGCGTGGGCCAGCAGCCGCGAGACGTGCATCTGGGACAGCCCGACGAGCGCGGCGATCTCGGCCTGGGTGTACGCAGAGCGAAAACGTCGATCCCTCGCCGGAGTGAACAGGGTGTGCGTCCGGCGGGTGCCCGATCACGCCTGTCCCCCACGCGAGCTACACGGCGGTGCCCACCGGGCGGTGACGTCCGGGGCCCCGCCGGCGCCATAGCGTCATCGACGTGGCGCGGCACCGGGTCGCGCACCAGCCGAAGGGGTTCACGATGACCGAGGCTCAGACCGTGCCGGCGCGGCGAATCGGACTGCGTCTGCTCGTCATGCTCGTGGTGTTCACGATCGTGCTCGTGGTGTCGGCGGCGATCGACTCGGCGGCCGCCGGCAACGCCGTGACGGCGCTCGTCTTCGGGGCGCTCACGGCCGCGGGCGGGCTGCTGCTGTACCGCTTCCTGGTCGGGCGGCTCGAACGGCGCCCGGTGGACGAGGTCGCCGCGGCCGGCCTGGCGCCGGGGCTGCTGCGCGGGGCGGGCGCCGGCGTCGTGCTGTTCGCCGTGACCATCGGGATCATCGCGATCCTCGGCGGGTACCGAATCGCGGGTCTCGGCTCTTTGACCGCCACCATCGCCACCTTCGGGACCATGGTCGGGGCCGCGGTCGCCGAGGAGCTGCTCTTCCGCGGGGCCCTGTTCCGCCTGGTCGAGGAGTGGCTCGGCACGTGGGCCGCGCTCGCCGTCTCCGGGGTGCTGTTCGGCGCGCTGCACCTGCTCAACCCGGGCGCGACGCTGTGGGGCGCGATCGCGATCGCGGCGGAGGCGGGGCTGCTGCTCGGCGCCGTGTACACCGCGACGCGCTCGCTGTGGGTGCCGATCGGGCTGCATTTCGGCTGGAACTTCGCCGAGTCGGGGCTGTTCGGCACGGACGTGTCGGGTACGACGAACACGCACGGGCTGGTGCGCGGGGTGGCCGCGGGGCCGGACGCGATCAGCGGCGGCGGGTTCGGGCCGGAGGGCAGCGTCGTGGCGATCGTCGTCGGCGGGGTGGTCGCGGCGCTCCTGCTGCGCCACGCCCACCGCAAGGGCCTGATCGTGCGACGCGGCGGCGCGCCGCGGTGACACCCGTCACGCACGGAGTGCACGCCCGCGGCGGCTACGCTGCGGGCGTGTTGCGCCTGCCCCTCGGCCGCCGCGGCGCCGCGGCCCTGGCCTGGTGGCGCTCGCGCAGCGTGCTGCTGCGCGACGGCTCGCTCGGGGTGCTGCTGGCCGGGCTGGCGTTCGTGCCGGCGCTCGCCGGTGCCGGGACGCGCCTCGGCGAGCTGCCGCACCGCCCGGCCGACGCGCTCGCCGTCGTCGCGGTGCTCGCGCAGACGCTGCCGCTGGCCGGGCGGCGGCGGTGGCCGGCCGCGGGCCTGGCGATCGCGGCGGCCGGGTTCGCGGTGCAGGAGCTGCGCGGGTACGTGACGTTCGCGGGCGCCGGGCTGCTCGCCGCGCTCTACAGCGCGGCCGCGCACCAGGAGCGGTTCCGGGGCTGGGTGGCCGCGGGGGCCGCCGCCGCGTACGCGGGGCTGGCCGTGGCGCTGCACGCCGCCGGGTCGACCGCGCGGCTGCCGGACTTCGCCATCTTCTTCCTGCTCGTCGCGGGCGGCTGGGTCATGGGCGCGTGGGTGCGGCGGGTCCGCATCGCTGAGGCCGGGCGGCGCCGGGCCGCGGCGGCGGACGCCCGCACGGCGGAGCGGGCCCGGATCGCGCGGGAGCTGCACGACGTGATCACGCACCATGTGACGGCGATGGTGGTGCAGGCCGACGCGGCGCAGTTCCTGGCGGCCCGGCCGGAGAAGCTCGGCGAGAACCTGACCGCGATCAGCGGCACCGGGCGGCGGGCCCTGGGCGAGCTGCGGGACCTGCTGGGGGTGCTGGACCCGGACCGGGTCGCGCCGCGCGGCGACCTGCCGACCCTGGCCGGGCTCGGCGACCTGGTCGCGCGGACCCGGGCCGCGGGCCAGCCGGTGGAGCTGGTCGAGCAGGGGCGGCCGGGCGGGCTCGGCTCGGGCCGCGAGCTGGCCGCCTACCGGGTGGTGCAGGAGGCGCTGACCAACGCGCTCAAGTACGCGGCCGGGGCGCCGACCCTCGTCCGGCTCGTGCACCACCACGACGGCGTGGAGATCACGGTCACCACCGGCGCCGGGGCCGCGCCGGGCCGGGCAGTCGGCGGCTCCGGGCGCGGGCTGGCCGGGCTGCGCGACCGCGTCGAGGTCTTCGGCGGCGAGCTGACCGCCGGTCCCGTCCCCGAGGGCGGCTTCGCCGTAGCCGCCCGCATCCCCGCCGGAGAGACCGCATGATTCGGGTGCTCGTCTGCGACGACCAGGCGCTGGTGCGCACCGGGTTCGTCACCATTCTCGACGCGCAGGACGACCTGGAGGTCGTCGGGGAGGCCAGCGACGGCCGCGCCGCCGTCGACCTGGCCCGGCGGCTGCGGCCCGACGTCGTGGTGATGGACATCCGGATGCCGGTGCTGGACGGGATCGAGGCTACCCGGCAGCTGGCCGGGCCGGGCGTCGCCGAGCCGGTCCGGACGCTCGTGGTGACGACGTTCAACCTCGACGAGTACGTCTTCGCCGCCCTGCGCGCCGGGGCGAGCGGCTTCCTGCTCAAGGACGCGACCCCGCAGCAGCTCATCGCCGGGGTGCGCACGGTCGCGGCGGGCGAGGCGCTGCTCGCGCCCGCGGTCACGCGGCAGCTCATCGGGCGGTTCGGCACCCGGGTGCGCCCGGCCGAGCCGCAGGTGAGCGCCGAGCGGGTGCTCGCGCCGCGGGAGCTGGAGGTGCTGCGGCTCATCGCCACCGGGCTGTCCAACGCCGAGATCGCCGCGACGCTCGTCATCAGCGGCGAGACGGTCAAGACGTACGTGTCGCGGATCCTGACCAAGCTCGACCTGCGCGACCGCGTGCAGGCGGTCGTCTACGCGTACCGCAACGGCCTCGCCGACCCCGAATAGCAACCGCGATATCAATGGGCGCCGACCCTATCGCGAACCCTTGCCCATGAATGGGTTACATGAATCGATGTTATTCGCATCCGTACATGTCTCGGGCCATTGTCGAGCGCTAAAGTCCGTGCCATCGACCCGTCGCGGTGCCGAGAGGAGGTCGACCATGAAGTCCGTGCGCACGCTCTAGACGAGCTCTCCGGCGCCGGCGGCGGGCGCAAGCGCCGCCGGCGCCAACCCGCGCTTTTCCAAGGACGTGACATGTCACTGCAACGCACGATCACGGTGCCATTCTCGGGCGCGGGAACGGGCACCGAGGAGCTGACCTGGGCGCAATTCGCGGCGTGGCGGTCAATGGGGGTGGTCGAGGCCGTGGAATGGGCGGGCGGCACCATGGCGCTCGCGGACGGCACGACCGTGGCGGGCATCGCGACGCTGCTCGGGTTCATCATGAGCCGCCACCAGTCGCTGCGCACGCGGCTCGTGTTCGACGGCGACGGGCCGCCACGGCAGAGCCTGGCCGCCGCGGGCGAGGTGTCGCTCGAGGTGCACGCGGCGCCCGGCGATCCGGCGGTCCTCGCGGCCGCGATCCGGGCCCGGTTCGAGGCCGCGCCGTGGGACCCGGTGACGGACTGGCCGGTGCGGATGGCGGTGGTCGCCGACGGCGAGCGGGCGCTGCACCTCGTGGCGCTCTACTGCCACATGGTCATCGACGGGTACGGCTTCGAGGCCCTCGTCGCCGACCTCGCGAACCTCGACCCGGCCACCGGCCGCGCGCTCGCCCCGGTCGAGGGCGTCCAGCCGCTGGAGCTGGCCCGGGCCCAGCGGGGCCGGGCGGCGCGGCGGCAGCACGAGGCGTCGCTGCGGTACTGGGAGCGGCACCTGCGCACCATCGAGCCGCGCCGCTTCCCCGAGGCCCTCGACCCGCAGCCCGAGCGCTGGCAGGAGGCGACGCTGACCAGCCCGGCCACCGCCCTGGCCCTGGGCGTCGTCGGGCACCGCACGAAGGTGCACACCGGCACCGTGCTGCTGGCCGCGTACGCGCTCGTGCTCGCGCGCCTGTCGGGCCGGCCGGTCGGCGCGTTCCGGGTCGTGGTGAGCAACCGCTTCCGGCCGGGCTTCGCCGCGTCGGTGAGCAACCTGGCCCTGGCCGGCCTGGCCGTGATCGACACCGCGGACGCCGGGTTCGACGAGGTCGTGGCGCGGGCCTGGAAGGCGCAGCTCGCGGCCGGGATGCACGCGTACTACCACCCGCGCGACCTGTGGCCCCTCGTCGAGCGGGTCGGGGCCGAGCGTGGGGCGGAGCTCGACACCATGTGCTACTTCAACGACCGGCGGCGCTCGGCCGCGCAGGCCCCGTCGGCCGATCCGGCGACGCCGGAGGAGATCGAGGCGGCGCTCGGGCGCGGGAGGCTGCGGTGGGGGCCGCGCTCGAACGAGTACGACGCGACCTGCTTTCTGCACGTCGACGCGGGCCCCGGCGGGCTGGAGCTGACGTGGCGGGTCGACACCGCGGCGGTCTCCCCGGCCATGCTCGAGTCCGGCCTGCGCGGGATCGAGACGCTGATCGTCGACGCGAGTCGGCTAATCCCGATAGGTTCAGTATGATTCGGCCGTGACGAGCGAGTATCTGTGGTACATCCCGAACGAGGTGCGGGCCGGGCATCGGGGGGACGACGTCGTCGACGGGCACAACAGCCTCGGCACGCTGACCGCGCAGGCCCGGGCGATCGAGACGCACGGCTGGGGCGGGGCGCTGCTCGGGGCCGGGTGGGGCCGGCCCGACACGTTCACCGTCGCCGCCGCGCTCGCCGCGTGCACGACGACGTTCCGGCCGCTGATCGCGGTCCGGCCCGGCTACTGGCACCCGGCGCACTTCGCCGCGGCCGCCGCCACGCTGGATCATCTCAGCGGCGGCCGGGTGCTGGTCAACATCGTCTCCGGCACCGACGACCTCGCCGCGTACGGCGACGACGAGACCGACCGCGCCCGCCGCTACGCCCGCACGAAGGAGTTCCTGCAGCTCGTACGGCAGCTGTGGACCCGGGAGCGGGTCACGTTCCGCGGCGAGCACTTCCAGATCACCGACTCGACGCTCGCACTGCGGGGCGAGGGGCGGCATCCGCGGCTGTACTTCGGGGGCGCCTCCGAGGCCGCCGAGCGCGTCGCCGCGACCGACGCCGACGTGCAGCTGTTCTGGGGCGAGCCGCTCGACGGGGTGCGCGAGCGGATCGAGCGGCTGCGGGAGCTGGGCGGGCGGCTCGGGCGGGCGCTGCCGCCGCTGGAGTTCGGGCTGCGGGTCACCACGCTGGTCCGAGACACCACCGAGCAGGCCTGGGCCGAGGCGGAGGCGCGGGTCGCCCGGATGGGCGCGGCCGGGTTCGCCCGCGACGCGAACTGGGACCTCGCGGCGGGCCAGGGGCGCCTGCAGGAGCTGGCCCGGCGCGGCGACGTGCTCGACGAGAATCTCTACACCGCGCCGGCGCGCGTCGGCGGCAGCGGGGCGGGCACCACGTGGCTCGTCGGGTCGGCGGCGGACGTGGCGCGGTCGCTGCGGCGGTACCGCGAGCTCGGCGTCACCCACTTCGTGCTCTCGGACACGCCGTACCGGCCGGAGATCGAGCGCCAGGGCCGGCAGCTGCTGCCGCTGCTGCGCGACTGAGCGCCGGGCAGCAGCGGCAGCCGGCGTCAGGCGTCGCGGTCGGACTCGAGGACGCCGCCGTTGGCCACGTCGGCCTTCTCGATCTCGTCGAAGCGGATGCGGACCGAGGCCCGCTTGGCGTTGAGGATCTGCACCGCCGCGGCCGTCACGGCCTCGGCGAAGTCGCGGCGCTGGTCCAGGGTGCGCCCGGACAGCAGTTCCACGGTGATGTTGGGCATGAAGGCTCCAAGAAGAAGGGGTCAGCCCGCCTGGTCGAGGCGGGCCGGTGGGGCGCCCAGGGCCAGGGACACGGCGCGCGCGGCGCCGATCACCTCGGCCACCAGGGCCTCGCTGCTCAGGTCGAGGTCGAACGACAGGGCCGAGATCGAGATGCCCCCGAGGACGTTGGCGGTGTGGTCGAAGACCGCGGCGCCGATACAGCCGATCTCGGTGTCGTTCTCCCCGTCGTCGATCGCGTAGCCGTTCGCGGCGGCCGCGGCCAGCTGGCGGCGCAGCACGGCGGGGTCGGTGATCGACCGCGGGGTGAGCGCGGTGAGGCCGGCCCGGGCGATGATCTCGGCGGTCTCGGCGGCGGAGAGCTGCGCGAGCACGGCCTTGCCGATCGCCGTGGTGTGCAGCGGCACGGCCATGCCGACGCGGGACTTCATCTGGTACGGCCGGCGGCCCTCGATCTTGTCGACGTAGACGGCCTCGTCGCCGCTGCGGATCGCGAAGTGCACCGTCATGCCGGTGCGGTCGCGCAGGGCGCGCAGGGCGGCGCGGGCGTGCTGGGCCGGGTCGAAGCGGCTCATCACCCGGCCGGCGAGGGTCAGGATGCGCGGCCCGGGCAGGTAGCCGCCGTTGCCGTCGGCGAAGGCGAAGCCCCACCCGATCAGCGACTGCAGGATCCGGTGCACGGTCGACTTCGGCAGGCCCGAGGCGGCGGCGATGTCCGTCAGCCGGCTGTGCTCGGCCAGGGCCTCCAGCACGGTCAGGGCCTTGTCGATGGACCCGCTGGGCATCCCGGTCGTCACGCGACAAGCCTATCGGTTGCCCGGCCGGGGTCACCTGGCCATCCAGCCGCCGTCGACGACCAGGACGTGCCCCGCGACGTAGTCGGCGGCCGGGGAGGCGAGGAAGACCGCCGCGCCCACGAGGTCCTCCGGGCGGCCCCACCGGCCGGCCGGGATGCGCTCGCGGATGGACCGCTCGCGCGCCTCGTCGGCGCGCAGCGGGCCGGTGTTGGCGGTCTCGATGTAGCCGGGCGCGATCGCGTTGACCTGCACACCGTGGGCGCTCCACTCGTTGGCCAGGGCGCGGGTCAGGCCGGCCACGGCGTGCTTGGAGGCCGTGTACCCGGCGACGTTGAGCCCGCCCTGGAAGGACAGCAGCGACGCCACGGTGATGACCTTGCCGCGCCCGCGGGCGACCATGCCCGCGCCCACGGCCCGGGTGAGCACGAAGACGGCGTCGAGGTTCACCGCGAGGACGCCTCTCCAGGTGTCGTACGTCTGCTCCAGCACCGGCCCCCGATGGATCACGCCGGCGTTGTTGACCAGGATGTCGACGTCGCCGAGCGCGGACGCGGCCGTGGCCAGGGCCTCCGCGGGGGCGGCGAGGTCCTGCACCCAGCACGAGGCCCGGCGGCCTTCCCGGCGTACCGCCGCCGCGGCCTCGTCCAGGTCGGACTCCTTGCGGGCGTGCAGCACCAGGTCGGCCCCGGCGCGGGCGAGCCCGACCGCGACCGCCCGCCCGATGCCCTTTCCGGCCCCGGTGACCAGGGCGACCCGTCCGGCCAGGTCGAACCCGGTCACCGCAGGTCCTGGACGGCGACGACCTCGACGTCGTCGTACGCCTGGTTCTCCCCGCCCATCGCCCACACGAACGCGTAGCTGCGGGTACCGAAGCCGCAGTGCACCGACCAGGGCGGCGAGATGACCGCGTCGCCGCCGGAGAGGATGAGGTTGCGGGTGGCGTCCGGGCGGCCCATGAGGTGCACGACACGCTGGTCGGCGGGCAGGTCGAAGTAGTAGTACACCTCGGTGCGCCGGTCGTGCACGTGGCACGGCATCGTGTTCCACATGCTGCCGGGGGCCAGCACGGTCACCCCGAGCACGAGCTGGCAGCTGCGGATGCCGGCGGCGTGGATGTACTTGTAGATCGTGCGCTCGTTGGAGCCCTCGATCGCGCCGAGGCTGACCGGCTCGGCGTCGGCGAGGCCGGCCCGGCGCGTCGGGTGCTCGGCGTGGGCCGGGGTGGACACCAGGTAGAAGCCGGCGCCGTGCCCGGCGAAGGTCACGTCGCGGGTGCCGCGCCCCACGTACAGGCACTCCTTCGGGGCCAGCTCGTAGGTCTCGCCGCCGGCGGTGACGCGCCCGGTGGCGGTGCCGACGTTCACCACGCCGAGCTCGCGGCGCTCCAGGAAGTGCTCCGAGCGCAGGGCGCCGGGGCTGGGCAGCGCGACGGTCTCCGTGCCGGGCGTGACCCCGCCGACGACCAGCCGGTCGTGGTGGCTGTACACGAGGCGGACCATCGGCCCGGCGACGAGGTCGGGCACCAGGAAGCGCCGCCGCAGCTCCTCGGTGCCCATCCGGCCGGCCTCGTCCGGCGACGTCGCGTGGCGCACTTCCATCGGCTCTCCGTTCCCTCGACTGTTCCATCATGCAGAAGCTTGTTCCGTCTCACGGAACACAGTACAGTCCGTCAATGTCTCCGGAACACCCCTGAAACCGGAAGGACTCTCGCCATGGACAGGCGGTACTTCATCAAGATCTCGGCCGGCGCGGCCGCGGCCGTCTCCCTCGCCGCCTGCGGCGACTCCGGCAAGAGCGGCGGAGGTGGCAAGGCCGACGTCCGGCTCGGCGACACCGTCAACGACACCAACCCGGAGATCGCCGCCGAGAAGTACTTCGGCGAGCGGCTCGCGGCGCTGACGAGCAACGCCTACGAGGTCAAGGTCTTCCCCAACGGCACGCTGGGCGACCACAACCGCATGAACGAGCAGGTCCGCAACGGCGCGCTGCAGATGACCAAGACGTTGTTCGCCAACCTCACCGCCTTCGACAAGCGGCTCGGGGTGCTCTCGGTGCCGTACGCGTTCACCAAGCAGTCCGACCTCTTCGCCGCCCTCGCCGGCGACCTCGGCAAGAACCTGGCCGGGATCCTCGACGGCTACGACCTCATGGTGCTGGGCTGGTTCGACTCCGGCGCCCGCAACGTCTACAACAAGAAGCGGCCGATCAAGACCCCGGCCGACCTCAAGGGCCTGCGCATCCGGGTGCCGCAGGACGCCGTCGCGATCGACACCTTCAACACCCTCGGCGCCCAGGCCACCCCGCTGGGCACCAACGAGATCTACTCGGCGCTGCAGCAGGGCGTCATCGACGGCGCCGAGAACAACCCGATCTTCTACGTGACGAACAAGCACGTGGAGGAGGCGAAGTTCTGGTCCTGGACCCGCCACCAGTTCGGCATCGACGCGCTGCTGGTGAGCAAGAAGTGGTTCAACGACCGGTCCAAGGCCCACCAGGACGCGTTCGTGCAGGCCGGCAAGGAGGCCGAGCAGCGCGAGCGGGAGCTGTGGACGGACGAGACCGACAAGTACGTCAAGCAGGCCGCCGACAAGGGCGCGAAGATCAACGACGACGTCGACGCCGCCGCGTTCCAGCAGGCCGTCAAGCCCGTGCTCGAGAAGAACCGGTCCACGTTCGGGGACCTGGTCAAGTTCCTCCCGGCGGCCTGAGGTGACGGCTCGTCGGGCGCTGCGCGCGCTGGCGGTGGCCGAGAATGTGCTCATGTTCGCGCTGCTCGCCGGCACCGTCGCGGTCATCCTCGGCCAGGTCCTCTTCCGCTACGCGCTGCAGCAGCCGCTGTCGTGGTCCAACGAGGTCGCCACGGACCTGCTGGTCTACGTCGCCTTCGTCGGCTTCGCGATCGGCGTGCGCGACAACGCGCACGTGGCGCTGCACCTGTTCGAGCGGCGCATCGGCGCGCGGTCGCGGCGCTGGCTGCGCGTCGGCGAGCTGCTCGTGCTCGGCGCGGTGCTCGCGTGCATCGGCCTCGGCGGCGCGATGTACCTGTGGGAGCAGCGCGACGTCATGTCGCCGGTCGGCATCCCGCTGTGGGCGGCGTTCCTGCCGCTGCCGCTGGGCGCCGTGCTCGGCCTCGTGCACCTGATCGTGGAGATCGTGGGGCTGCTGCGCGGCGAGGAAGTGCGCGGGATCGCCGACGGGGAAATGGTGTCGGCGTGAGCGGTCCGGAGCGGAGCGGAGGGGCCGCTCACCGTGGGCTCAGTGTTGTCGCGCCGTCGCCGGAGCTTGCGGAGGTGACGGCGTGAGCTTCGGGTTCGCGTTTCTGGGGATTCTCGGGCTCATCGTGGCCGGGGTGCCGATCGTGGCCGCGCTCGGCGCGGTCGGGCTCATCCAGGCCTCCGCCGACGACGTGCCGCTGTCGATCGCCTCGCAGGCGGTCTTCCACGGGCTCAACTCGTTCACCCTGCTGGCCATCCCGCTGTTCGTGCTCACCGGCGAGATCCTGCACCGCTCCGGCGCCGCCGAGCGGCTGATCCGCTTCGTCACGATGCTCGTGGGCTGGATGACCGGCGGGCTCGGGATGAGCGTCGTCGCCTCGACGATGCTGTTCTCCGGCCTGTCGGGCTCGGTCAACGCCGACGCCGCCGCGATCGGCTCGACGATGATCCCGCCGATGACCAAGGCGGGGTACCGCCGCCCGTGGTCGGCCTCGATCGTGGCGGCCGCGTCGGGGACCGGGATCCTCATCCCGCCCTCGATCACGATGATCGTCCTCGGTACCGTCGCCAACCTCTCGATCCGCGACCTGTTCCTGGCCTCGCTGGTCCCCGCGGTGGTCGTCGCGGTCGGCAAGGGCCTCGTCATCTACTTCTACGCCAAGTACCGCGAGCCGACGTCCGAGCGCGTGCGGGTCACCCCGGGCGAGCTCGGCCGGGCCGGCCTGGCCGCCCTGCCGCCACTCGTCGCCCCCGTGATCATCCTCGGCGGCATCCTGTGGGGCGTCTTCACCGCGACCGAGGCGGCCGCCGTGGCCGTCCTCTACGCCACCCTGCTCGCCATGGTGTACCGCACGGTGCCCCGCGGCGACTGGATGAGCATCTTCGTGAACGCGGGCCGCACCTCGGGCGTGGTGCTGTCGCTGGTCGGGGTCGCGCAGCTGCTGGCGTACATGCTCGCCTACGACCAGGTCGAGGTGGTCCTCGCCGACTGGGCGGGCCAGTTCACCGGCAACTACTTCGTGTTCGTCACCGTGGTGATGGTCCTGTTCTGGATCCTCGGCGCGCTGCTCGACGGCATCCCGGCGCTCGTGGTGCTCATCCCGCTGTTCATGCCGCTGGCCGTGGAGGCCGGCATGGGCGAGCTGCACTTCGCGATCTTCGCGCTGGCCGTCTTCGGCATCTCGCTGGTGACGCCGCCGCTGGGCTCGGCCTGCTTCATCGTGTGCGGCATCGCCCGCATCAGGATCGTGGAGATGCTGCGGCCGATGCTGCCGTTCATGGCGGTCATGTTCGCCACGATCATCCTGCTCGCGTACGTGCCGGCGTTCTCGGAGTGGATACCGTCGCAGTTCGCAAAGTAGGGAACCGCAGAGCGGGCGGCGCCGTCTGTACCGGAGTGAGGATCGTGCTGACCGCGGCTGTTACGGCCGCCTTGCTGAGCGGATGCACACCCGCCGGGCCCACGCGGTCGGGCTCCGGGGAGTCGGCGCCGCTGCGCGGGTTCGGGGTGGCGGTCGACGCGGCGATCGCCGGGCGGGTGCCGCTGGTACACCTGCGGGTGTGCGGGGCGTGGGGCTGCCACGAGCAGGACGTGACGCTCGCGCCGTCCGGGACGATGAGCGCGATGCCGTGCCCGCCGACCGGCGACCCGGGCGCGGCGTGCGGGGCGGTGCAGATCCCGGGGCCGGGGCCGGGCTACGGCTACGCGCCGGTGCCCGGCCTCACCATGGACCCGGTGACGGTGACCGTGACGACCCCGCCGGGCGCGCCGCTGGCCGTCGACGCCTCGGCCCCGGTGCGGCCGCGGCCGGTGTGCCCGGGCCCGGGCTCGGCGTGCGCGGACCCGACCCCGCAGGCCGAGGTCCGCATCGCCGCCGACGGCTCGCTCAGCCAGTCGCGCTAACGCTCGGCCTTGTCCAGCAGGCCGCGGATGGTGGCGGCGACGGCGGGGGCCTCCTCGGCGTACGGGGCGCCGTAGACCGGGGTGTCGGGCTGGGCCCGCCAGCTGTCGGCCAGGGTGCCGCCGTCCACCGCGTCCCAGCCGATCGCGTCGAGGAACTCCGTCACCGTCTGCTTCGCGGCCGCGTCGTCGCCGAAGATCGGCAGCGCCGGGCGGTCCGGGCTCCCCGCCGGGCGGCCGAGCTCGCCGAGGTGCTTGAACCAGAGGTTGTTGAAGACCTTCACGACCCGGGCCGGGCTGACGTGCTCCTGCAGCAGGCCGCTCGACGTCGCCGTGCCGTTGTCGAGCTCGGCGATGTTGCCGTCGCGGGCCGGGTAGTAGTTGTTCGTGTCGATGACGACCTTGCCCGCAAGGGGCTCGGCGGGCACGTCGCGGTAGGCGCGCAGCGGCACCGTCACCACGACGATGTCACCGGCCGCCGCGGCCTCGGCCGAGCGGGCCGCGCGCGCCCGCGGGCCGAGCTCGGCGACCAGGTCGGCGAGCGTCTCCGGCCCGCGGGAGTTGCTGAGCACCACGTCGTAGCCGGCGGCGATCGCCAGGCGCGCCACGGTGCCGCCGATGTTGCCGCTGCCGATGAGTCCGATCGTTGTCATACCGGCGCCAACTCCCGCGGTACCGCCGCGCATTTCCGGTGTTGCGTATTTCCGCTGTGACCCACGACGCTATGCGAGGTCGGCGGCGTGGTCTTTCACCCACTCGCGGTAGGTCCGGGCCGGGACGCCGAGGACGTCCTGCACCGTCGTGGTGTGCAACGGCCCCTCCTGCCGGGCCCGCGCGCGGCCGGCCAGCACCACGTCGACGAAGGCGGCCGGCATCCAGCCCAGCATGCGCCGGCGCTCGTCCTCCACGCTGTCCTCCACCCAGCGCAGGTCACGGCCCAGGACCTCGCCGATGACCGCGACCAGCCCGGCCGGGGTGTGGATCTCGGGCCCGGTCAGGACGTAGCGCCGGCCGTGGTGGTGCCCGGTCATCGCCTGCACCGCCACCGCGGCGATGTCGCGCTCGTGGACGACTGTCGTGGGGGCGTCGCCGTACGCGCCGCGGACCTCGTCGCCGAGCCGGAGCTGCGCGGCCCACTCCAGGGTGTTCGTCGCGAACTGGGCCGGGCGCAGGAACGTCCACTCCAGGTCGGTGGCGGTGACCAGGCCCTCGAGGCCGGCGTGCAGCTCCGCGATGGCGTCGGGCTGCGGCCCGTCGTCGCGGACCACCGCCGAGGACAGCAGCGTCAGGTGGGTCGCGGCGCCCGCGATCGCCGCCACGACCGGCTCGGCCACCGGCACGGGCCGGCCGCGCCAGACCAGGAAGACCCGGTCGACCCTGTGCAGGGCGGCGGCCAGGGCGGCCGCGTCGGTGACGTCGGCCGCGAACGGCTCGACGCCGGGCGGCAGGTCGGCGGCGCGGACGCCGCGGGACAGGGCACGCACGGGAACGCCCTGGTGGTGCAGCTGGGAGACCACGTGGCGGCCGACGTTGCCGGTGGCGCCGATCACGAGTGCCTGCTTCGTCATATCGACCACCGTAGGCGCCCAGGCTATCTCTGGGATAGCCCATACCTCAGGGTAAGCTCAGGGCGTGACGGTAGGAGTCGAGGCCGGAGCGGATGGCGGCCCGGACCCGGGTGACGTATTCGACAGCGCCTGCCCCGGGCGGGCCGTCTTCGACCACGTCACGAACCGGTGGGGCATGCTCATCCTGGCCACGCTGCACGGCGGCCCGCTGCGCTTCTTCGAGCTGCGCGACCGGATCGGCGGCATCACCGAGAAGATGCTGTCGCAGAACCTGCGCACCCTGGTCCGCGACGGGCTGGTCGGGCGGGAGGTGCGGGCCACGGCCCCACCGAGCGTGACGTACCGGCTCACCCCGCTCGGGCACGGGCTCGCCGAACGGCTCCTCGCCGTCGTCGGCTGGATCCGCGGCAACGTCCCGCAGATCCTCGACGCCCAGACCCGCCACGACACCCTCCAGCGCGGCGAAGCCGGCCAGGTCACTCCGGGAGGAGGCCGCGCTCGTCCATGAAGGCGCGCAACGTCTCGGCCTCGGCGGCGGACATGAGGTTCTTCGGGATCACGGTGGCGGGAATCCGCCCGACGTACACGATCCAGAACTCCGGCGTCTCGGCCACCCGCGAGACGCCGTCCCACGCGATGCCGCCCGACTCCGAGCCGCTCGTCATCATGATGTTGTCGTCGGTGATGTCGTAGCCGCCCTCGACCGCATACTTGCCGGACTGGCGCTTGGCCTTGAACCGCACCCACGGCGCGTACAGCATCGAGAGCACCCCGGCGATGATCAGCGCGTAGTACAGCGACTCGAGCGGCTCGCCCCAGCCGGCCACGCGCGCGAGGGCCAGTCCGGCGACGCCGAGGCCGAGCAGCCAGGCGCCGATCACGGTGAACTTGCGCAGCCGTACCGCGCTGAGGACCGCGGCCACGCGCCCCGGGTACCCGGGATCGGCCGGCACGTCGAATCGGATCTGCACGGCAGCACGCTATCAGCGCGACCGGGGTGCCTTGTGGCACGATCGGCAACCATGCGGCTCACCGATCAGGCGCAGCGGGCCCTCACCGCGGCGGTCGGCTCGCCGGGCAAGAGCGCCCGCGACCTGCTGATCGCGCTCGCGGTGGGCGAGGGCGGGGCCCGGCACGCGCTCAAGGGGCGCGACCTGGCGCCGGGGCCCGGCGCGCCGTCACCCGGGGCCGGCGCCGCGTCACCCGCGCCCGGCGCTCCCTCGCCCGGGGCCGGCGCCGCGTCACCCGCGCCCGGCGCACCCTCGCCCGGGGCCGGCGCCGCGTCACCCGCGCCCGGCGCACCCTCGCCCGAGGCCGGCGCCGCGTCACCCGGGCCCGCCGCGCCCGAGTTGCGGCTCATCCTCGAGGCCGGGCTGCGCCGCTCCCGGGCCGAGGGCCGGCTCAGCGTCACCACCCTCGACCTGCTCGCCGCGCTGGTCGAGGCCGGAGTCGCCGCGGCGGTACCGCTCGACGACCACGACACGTGCTGCCCCGAAACGTCCACGAGCTTCGTCCCGGCCGTGCTCGGCGAGCTCTCCGCCCGCGCCGCCGAGGTGCCGCGCCGCGGCTGGTTCGCGAACCTGGGCGGCAACCTGGCCGCCTGGGCGCTGCTCTACTCCGCCGTCCTCGCCCTCAGCCGGGACACGTCCGGCCCGGAGATCGTCCTCGCCGTCGCCGCCGGCGGCATCGTCATGGCGCTGCTCGTGGCGGCGCTCAAGGCCGGCGGGCAGCTGCGGCGGCTCACCGCCGGCACGGAGCCGGCGGTGCCGCTGCCCGGCGACGCCGGACCGCTGCTCGCGCGGCTCGGGCTGCGCCGGCTCGACGTACACATCCACCCCGCGTTCGGCACCGACCGCTGCTACCGCCTCGGCGGACGGGCCGTCATCGTGCTCTCCGCGCACACCGAGCGCGACCCGGCCCGGGCGCGGTTCGTGCTCTGGCACGAGATCGCGCACCTCGCCCGGCGCGACAGTCGCGTGTGGACGATCGGCGGGCTGCTCGGGCTCGGCCTGCTGACCGGCTCCCTGCTGAGCTTCGACCCGCGGGCCATGGCGGTCGCCGGGATCGGCGCGCCGGTCCTGACGATCGCGAGCCGCTGGTGGGGCGAGGCCGCGTGCGACCGCCTCGCCGTGCGCCGCGCCGGCCCCGAGGCGCTGCACGCCTGGGCGAGGAACACCCGCGCGGTCGTCGCGGCCGTGCGCCGCACCGGCACCGCACGCCGCCGCGGCCGCCTGCGCGCTCGCCTCACCCACCCGCCGCTCACCCTGCGGATGGCCCTGCACCGCCCCTAGCCGAGGCCCGGCGAGTACACCCACGTCGTCGCCAGCACATCCGGGCGGGCCGCCATGTACACGTCGAAGCCGGTGATGCGGTAACCGGCCCCGAGCAGCACCGGCACGGCCGGGTGCGGCCCGGGCACGCACAGCTCGGCCTCGCCGACCGCGTGCAGCGCGGCGACGAGCGCGCCGGCCGCGGTCGCGGGGTCGGGGCAGGCCAGGTGGTCCAGGCGGCCGGCCCCCGCCGCGACCGGCTCCCCGCCGGCGCCGCGGACGACGAGGCCCTCGCCGGCCAGGAACTCGCGGTGCACCCCGGTCAGCCGCGCCTCGACCCGGGCGGCCTCCGCGGGCGTGCAACCGGTGACGGCGAACGCCGGGCGGGGCAGGCGATCCGGCCCGCCGTGCAGGTACAGCAGCGGCCACCACGGGGTCAGGCCCGCCCGGACGTAGAGGCCCAACGCCCGCGGGTCCTGCGAGGCGAACGTGAACGCCACCGGCCCCAGCTCCCGCAGCAGCACACCCCCGGCCCCGCCGCCGTGGCCGGCCGGGTCGACGAACAGGTCGGTGAGCATCGTCGCCCCGCCGACGTGGAGGGTGGCGCCGAAGCCGGCCACGCGCCCGTCCCGCTCGGCCACGAGCAGTGTTCCGTGCCGCCGCAGATGTCCGGTGTACCGCGGGTCGGCCCCCGACCCCGGCCCCGGCTGCCCGTTGGCGCGCGCGATCGCGGCGACGGCCGGATCGTCGTCCTCGGTGGCGGGGCGGACCGTGGTCAGGGCTTGCGGGCCACGAGGCCGTAGATGCCGAGGTCGCGGCTCACGGGCCGGGCGGCCGCCGGGTCGTCGGGGCGCCAGTCGGCCACGGGCACGATCCCGGGCTCCAGGATGTCCAGGCCGCGCAGGTACCGCTCCAGCGTCGCCCGCGTCCGGGCGCGCACGTCGGTGCCGCCCGCGGCGAACATCTGCTCGTACGCCGCGATGCCCCCGGCGTCGCTGAAGTCCATCGTGCCGTGGCTGAGCACCACGTGACTGCCCGGCGCGAGCGCGTCCACGAGCGTGCGCACGATGCCCTCGACCTGCTCGTCGTCGTGGACGAAGTGCAGCAGCGCGACGAGCTGCAGCCCGACCGGCCGGTCGAGGTCGAGGGTCTCGCTCAGCTCCGGCCGCCGCAGGATCGCCTCGGGGTCGCGGACGTCGGCCTCGATGTAGTTCGTGCGCCCGCGCGGGTCGCCGACGAGCAGCGCCTGGGCGTGCATCATGACGATCGGGTCGTTGTCGACGTACACGACCCGGGACTCGGGCGCGACCGCCTGCGCCACCTCGTGCGTGTTGTCCGGGGCCGGCAGCCCCGTGCCGATGTCGAGGAACTGCCGCACCCCGGCCTCGGCGACGGTCCGCACCGCCCGGCGCAGAAACGCCCGGTTGGCCCGCGCCAGCTCGACGACCGCGGGAAACGCGGCGGCGATGGCGTCACCGGACGCCCGATCGGCGGCGAAGTGATCCTTGCCGCCGAGCCAGTAGCTGTACCGGCGCGCGGGGTGCGGCACCGACGTGTCGATCCGGGTGCTGTCCATCACCAAGGAAGGTAATGGATCAGGCCCGCGACTGGCTACACTGAGGGTGACGCCGCATATGCGGTGGTTCCGGACGAGCGGTGTCGTACCCGGCGTGACAAGACGACCCTTTGCGAAAGTACAGGTGTCGTCATGGCCTGGCTGATCCTCGCCATCTCCGGTCTGCTCGAGTCCGTGTGGGCGATCGCCCTGAGCCGCTCCGCCGGCTTCACCCGCCCCATCCCCAGCGCGGTCTTCGCCGTCGCGCTCGTGGCGAGCATGGGCGGCCTCGCCTACGCGCTGCGGTCGATCCCGGTGGGCACCGGGTACGCCGTGTGGGTCGGCATCGGCGCGGCCGGCACCGCCCTGGCCGGCATGCTGTTCCTCGGCGAGCCGTCGACGCTGCTGCGCCTGCTGTCACTCCTGCTCGTCGTGGCCGGCGTCGTCGGCCTGAAGGTCTTCCACTGACCGGACCGGCGAGTTCGGCACGGCCGTGCACGGCGAGCTCGACGCCATCGTCACCTGGGACTACGCGAGCCTCCCGCACAACAGGGTCCCCCGCGTCGAGCTCGTCGCACCGTCCCGCTGACCGGCGGGGTGCGGCCGCACACACTCCGCCGGTCGTCCTAGGAAACTAGGTCATAGCTGGGGCTTGTAGATCGCGGCGGAGAAGTCCGCCGGTAGACCGCCACCGGTCAGGTCCTGCGCCCACAAGCCGAAGAACGCGCCGGTGAAGCCACCGCTGCCGGACTCGCGGGCGTACTCGTCGGAGAGGATCGAGGCGTCGAACGGGCCCCACTCGGCCGACCCGCACGAGGCCCGCAGCGTGCTCCCGTCGAGATCCAGGCGCAGCCGTACCGGCCCCGCGACCGGCACCGCCGGGCCGTGCATCTGCAGCCGGCCGCGGTCGCTGGACAGCACGTCCACGACCGCACCGAGCCGCTCGTCGAAGCCGACGCGCAGGAAGTACCAGTTGCCGCTGTCGTAGTACGCCGTCACCCCGGCCATGTGCTGGAAGTGCGCCGGGCGGAACTCGACAGTCGCCTCGAACGTGGCGCGGAAGTGCTGCACCCGCCGGGCCACGAGGCTCTCCCCGGTCTGGGCACCGGGCGACCGGCCGCCGTGCAGGCGCAGGTGCCCCCGGCGCGCCTCGGTGCTCGCCCAGTCCCGCGACGCCGGGCGACGCAAGGTCGACCACTGCACGCCGAGCCCCGGGGCGCCGAAGTCGTCGGTCTCCGGCTCGTCCGGCCACGGATGCGCGGGCAGGCGCGGCGCGGGAACCTCGTCGTGCGGTACACCCCCGTCGATCCGGGGCCAGCCCGCCTCCGTCCACGCGACGCGCTGGATCGCCGTCTCGCGGCCGAGCACGCAGCGGCCCCGGGGGCTCAGCGGACGGCCGGTGAGGTGGGCGAAGAACCACTCGCCGGCCGGGGTGTCCACGAGGCTGCCGTGGCCCGCCTTCTGCAGCGTCAGGTCGGGCCGGTGCACCGACGTGATGAGCGGCGGGCCCGGGTCCGTCTCGTAGGGGCCGAGCACGTCGCGGGAGCGCGCGACCGTCGCCTGGTGGAACCAATCGGTGCCGCCCTCGGCGGTGACGAGGTAGTACCAGCCGTCGCGGCGGTACAGGTGCGGGCCCTCGGTCATGCCCGCCGCCGTGCCCGCGTAGACGGTGACGGGCTCGCCGACGAGCCGGCGGGCGCCGCGGTCGTACTCCTGGGCGATGATGCCGTTCGCCCACGGGTGGCCCGGCCGCCAGTCGGTGCGGTTGGACAGCAGCCAGCTGCGCCCGTCGCCGCCCGGGCCGATGTCGTGGAACAGCGACGCGTCGAAGCCCTGTGCGTGCAGTGGCACCGGGTCGGACCACGGGCCCTCGACGGACGGCGCGGTGACGAGGTAGTTGGGCGTGTCCCAGAAGGACCCGTACGACTTCACGTCGGTGTACACGAGATGGAACAGGCCGTCCGCATAGGACAGACAGGGCGCCCAGATGCCGGCGGAATCGGGGTTGCCCCTCATGTCGAGCAGGCGCAGGCTGTCCAGCGCGCCGCCGAGCGGCCGCCAGTGCACCAGATCCCGGGAGTGGTGCAGGCGGACCCCGGGGTACCACTCGAAGGTCGAGGTGGCGAGGTAGTAGTCGGCGCCGACCCGCAGGATCGACGGATCGGGATGGAACCCCGGCAGCACCGGGTTGGCGATGTTCACATTGTTTCCCATCGACCTACCTTTCGGGAAACATTTCGAAACTACAGGGCCGGGTGTACCGTGCCGAACACAAGGTAGCCCCGAATTGGCCGGGCAACAGTTTTCGAAAATCAGGTGAGGTCATGACGGCAGACGGCCGGCCCACGATGGCGGAAATCGCCCGGGAGGCGCGCGTCGCCGTCTCCACGGTTTCGAAAGTGCTCAACGGCCACACCGACGTCTCGATGAAGACCCGCCAGACGGTGGAGCGGCTGCTGTCCGAGCGCGGCTACCAGCGGCCCCGCTCGGCCAAGAACGGCCGGCGCCGCCGCACCGACCTGATCGACCTGGTCATCAACGAGCTCGACAGCGTCTGGGGCCTGTCGATCCTCACCGGCGTCGAGGAGGTCGTCGAGGAGGCCGGGCTGGGGCTGGTCGTCTCCGCCGTGCACAACCGGCAGTCACTGACCCGCCGCTGGGTGGAGTCGTTGCTGGCCCGCGGCTCCGAGGGCGCCATCCTCGTGCTCTCCGAGCTGGCCGAGCGCCAGCACGAGGACCTGCGCCGGCGCAACCTGCCGTTCGTGATCATCGACGCCGTGAACCAGCCGCCGCCGGGCACCCCGTCGATCGGGGCGACCAACTTCGCGGGCGGCTACGCGGCGGCCGAGCACCTCGCCGCGCTCGGGCACCGGCGCATCGCCGCGATCGGCGGGCACGAGCAGTTCCAGTGCACCCGGGCGCGCATCGCCGGCTACCGGGCGGCGCTGGAGTCCGCCGGGCTGCCGCTGGATCGGCAGCTGGTGCGGTACGGCGACTTCCAGCACGACGGCGGGCTGCGCGCGGCCGAGACCCTGCTCGCGCTCCCCGACCCGCCGACCGCCGTGTTCGCCGGCAGCGACCAGCAGGCGACCGGGGTCTACGAGGCGGTGCGCCGCGCCGGGCGCACCATCCCGGGCGACGTCAGCGTCGTCGGCTTCGACGACCTCAACTTCGCGCAGTGGACCGCCCCGCCGCTGACGACCGTGCGCCAGCCCCTGCACGAAATGGGCGTGGCCGCCGCGCGGACCCTGCTGCGCATCGTCAACGGCGAGCGGATCGAATCCCCCCGAATCGAACTCGCCACGGAGCTGATCGTTCGTGAAAGTACCGCCGCCGCCTAGCTCTTCAGCGTATTCTCAGGTACCTTCTGCGACCTTGACCGACTCGACGGCCGCACGGGGGAGGGACCGGATGGCGGTGAAAGCGCGCCGCGTTGCGCTGTTGACCGGCGCGGCGGGGTTCGTGGCCTGGTCAGCGGTACACCTGGGGGATCTCGGTGTGTCGTGGACCCAGGCGTGGCGGATGATCGCCGACCTGGGCTGGCGCTGGCCGCTGTTCCTCGGCGTCGTATGGCTGCTGGGCCTCGTGGTGCACACCACCGTGCTGACCGCCTCGCTGCCGGGCCTGTCGCACCGCCGCGCGCTGACTCTCAACCTCTCCGGCAGCGCCGTGTCGAACGTCCTGCCGCTGGGCGGGGTGGCCGGCACCGTGCTGAACCTGGGCATGGTCCGCGGCTGGGGGCACACCGGCCTCGAGTTCGCGCGCTTCGTCGTGGTGTCCAAGGCCTGGGACCTCATCGCGAAGCTGTTCATGCCGCTGGTGGCCGTGGGTGCGCTGCTGGTCGCCACCGCGATCCCCGGCGGTCACCTGGTGCTGTGGCTGCTGTGCGCCCTCGCCTGCGCCGGCTTCGGCGGCCTGGTCACCGCCGCCCTGCTGGGCCGGGCCACGCCCCTGCTGCGCCTGGTCGCCTGGGCCGAGCGGGCCTGGATCCGCATCCGCCGCGGCGGCGACCCGGGCTGGAACCGGGCCGCCACCGAGCTCCTCGACGGCACCGACAGCCTCGTGCGCCGCCGCTGGGCGGAGCTCAGCTGGGGCATGGCCGGTTACTGGGTGCTGCAGGGCGCGCTACTGTGGCTCAGTTTCGTCGCGATTCACGTGTACCTGCCGTGGCCGGTCATCCTCGCCGGCCTCGTCGCGGAGCGCCTCCTGACCCTCGCCGCCATCACCCCCGGCGGCGCGGGACTGGTCGAGGCGGGCACCATCGCCGTGCTCATCGCCCTGGGCGCCGACCCCACCGGGGCCCTCGCCGGGGTGCTGCTGTACCGCGCCTTCGTCTTTGTCGCCGAGATCCCCGTCGGCGGCATCGCCACCGCGCTGTGGCTGCTCGGCCGCCGCACCGCCTGACCTTCACGAGAGATCCCCCGCCACATGCGCATAGCCCACGTGACCGACGTGTACCTTCCCCGCCTCGGGGGCGTCGAGCTGCAGGTGCACGACCTGGCGTCGCGGCAGTCGGCCCAGGGCCACGAGCCGCTCGTGCTGACCACGACCGCCCCGTCGGTCTTCGCCGACGACCTGCCGACCCTGCGCATCACCGGTCTCGGCGCCGGCCCGTACCGCCGCTTCGGCGCCGACGCCCTCGGCGCCGTCCTGCGCCAGCACGGCGTCGAGGCCGTCCACGCCCACGTGTCCGCGTTCTCGCCCCTGGCCTGGACCGCGGCGCGCTCGGCGGCGACGACCGGCCTGCCCACGGTCGTGTCCGTGCACTCGATGTGGCACGACATCATGCCCTTCGTCCGCCGGTTCGCGCGCTGGCAGGACGCCGCCTCGTGGCCGGTCCAGTGGGCGGCCGTCTCGAGCGCGGCCGCGTCGGCGGTCCGCTCCGCGCTCGACGGCACCCCGGTCGCCGTCCTGCCCAACGGCATCGACCCGGGCGCGTGGCTGCTGCCCCCCGCGCCCACCACCTCGGCCGTGCCCACCTTCATCAGCGTGATGCGCATGGTGCGCCGCAAACGCCCGCGCGCCCTGCTGCGGACCCTGCTCGCCCTGCGCGAGACGCACGACTTCCGCGCCGTCCTCGTCGGGGACGGCCCGCTGCTGCCGAGCCTGCAGCGCTCCGCTCCCCCGGAGATCACGTTCACCGGCGCCCTGGACCGCACCGCGATCCGGGCCCTGCTCGCCTCGGCCGACGTGTACATCGCGCCCGCGCCCCGGGAGTCGTTCGGCATCGCGGCGCTGGAGGCCCGCAGCGCCGGCCTGCCGGTGGTCGCCCGGGCCGGCAGCGGCGTGGCCGACTTCATCCGCCACGACGTCGAGGGCTGGCTCGTCCACTCGGACGCGGAGCTGCTCGACGTGCTCGGCTGGATGCTGGACGACCCGTCGCGCGCGGCGGCGGTGGCGGCGTACAACCGCGCGGTCGCCCCGTGCGTGCGCTGGGACACGGTGCTGGACCGGGCGGACGAGCTGTACGCGCGGGCCGCGTACTTCCTCGGGCGCCGGGCGCATGCCTAGGCGCACGATCGTCTCCTTCCACGCCCACCCCGACGACGAGACCCTGCTGACCGGCGGGACGCTGGCGCGGGCGGCGGCCGAGGGCCACCGGGTCGTACTGGTGACGGCCACGCTGGGTGAGGCGGGACTGGCCGATTCCGCGGCTTCCCCCGGCTCCCGTTCGTCCCTCGGCCCCCGTTCTTCCCTCGGCTCGCGGCGGCACGCGGAGCTGCTGGCGGCCGCGGCGGCGCTGGGGTGCGCGCGGGTGGAGACGCTCGGGTACGCCGACTCGGGCCTCGACGCCTCGGCCGCTGTCTCCTGTTTCGCGGACGCCTCCGTCGACGAGGCCGCCGCCCGGCTCGCCGCGATCCTCGTCGACGAGAAGGCGGACGTCCTGACCGGGTACGACGCCAACGGCGGCTACGGCCATCCGGACCACCTGCAGGTGCACCGGGTGGCCCGGGCGGCAGCCGCGCTGACCGGCACGCGGCTGCTCGAGGCGACGGTGGACCGGTCCTCGCTGCGCACGGTGCTGGCGGTGCTGCGCCTGGCGGGCCGCTTCCTGCCGTCCCTGCCGTTCGGCGACTCCTCGCGCGTGTTCACGGCGCGCGAGGACATCACGCACGTGGTGGACGTGCGGGACTTCGCCCGGCAGAAGCGCGCCGCGATGCGGGCCCACGTCTCGCAGAGCGAGGGCGGCTCGGGCGTACGGACGCTGGGGCTCCTCTCGTCCCTGCCGGGCCCGCTGTTCCGGGCCGTCTGCGGCCGCGAATGGTTCACCGACCCGGCCGGCGACCCGGACGCCGCGGCGACGTGGGTGCTCGCCCCGCAGTAGACCTGGCCCGGCTCTGCGATCATGTGTGGATGCGCCGGAGGTCCCGGGCATCCCGGATGGGCAGGGCTGGTACCAGGACATCCAGCGCCTGGTCCCGATCGACTGCGCCCAGCCGCACAACGGCGAGTACGTCGGCCTGTACGTCGGCGCCGACGTCCCCTACCCGGGCATCGACAAGCTGCGCCGCGAGGTGACGCAGGCCTGCGGTACCAAGGCCGCGCAGTTCCTCGGCGAGTCACCGTCGAACTTCGCGAACCGCACCGACCTGCGGGTCGTCCCGACGGGTGGCAATCCGCAGCGGTGGAGCCTCGGCGATCGCACGGCCCGGTGCTACGTCCTGACCCGCCCCGACAATCGCGTGACGAAGTCTTTGCGGGCCGGCGTCTGACATCCCGGCCCGGCGGGGCCGCGCCGGCGTCGGGCCCACGGGTGAGCCGGCAGTTGCCGACGGCCGAGCCGGCGGAGCCGCGGGCGCTGCTGCCCGCTTGGTCGGGTGTCCCGTGCAATCCGGCCGGAGACGTGGCCGCGGCGGCGTGCGCGGCAGTCGGACGCTCGGACGGATGCCAGCCGAAGAAGCGAAGAGCTTCAAATTTTTACGGGAGGAAGAGCAATAATTTGAGCCGGGTCCAAGGCGTCTTACGGACGCGACTTGTTGCCGTGGTCGCGCGCCGTCGGGGTTGAAGTGCGGGCCGCGACTCGCACGGTCACTGCCTCCTCCACCGGCTGGCCGTCATCCACCGCGGCCCCCACCTTCACGTTCCGGCGCGCCCTTGACGTCGGCCCGGGGACGGACATTACGACATGATCGGCGGCGGGCGGTCAGTATTTTCAGCCGGTGACGCGGCCCTCGGATCAGCATGACGTGGACCCCTGCGGCGCCGAGGATCAGCGTGAGCTCGTCATCGGTCTGCCGAACGTCGACCCGATCGACGTGCAGCGGCGGGCTGTCCACGTTGCGACCGTACAACCGTGCCTGCCGCCGCCGCGACAGAGATATTGCGAGGCGTCGACGCGGGAAACAAGGCGCCGGCCAACGGCGTGGGCCGGATTCGGGCGCTTGCCCGAATCACGTGGTGTCCATGATCATTGCGTGGTGGTTACGTTGTTCGAGCGGTACCAGGCCGGCGCCCGCCGACAGGTCTGGGACGATCTGGTCGCGTTGGGGCCGGCGGTCTTTGAACCCGAGTGGCATGCGGACGCGGTTGCCGTCGCCGCGACGACCATGGAGCGGGCCGCGTCGAACGTGGCCACGATCGTCGAACGGCTCAACCGCATGGGTTACCGGTTCGCCGTACCGTACTGGGACAGCGAAGCGCTCCAAGAATCCCACGACCGCGAACGGCTTCGCGCGCAAATGGTCGCCGCCGGTGAGGATCCCTCTTGGGTCGACGGTGGCGAACCCGACCAATTCGCCTACACATGGGCGCCCCGCCGCGGCGCGCGCCGGGAGCAGATCGAGCGGGCCGATCGCATTGTCGGTCCACTGCCGATTTCCTTGCGCGCGCTGTGGAGCAACGTCGGCGAGGTCGCACTGCAGGGCTCGTTCTTGTCGTGGGTACCGTCGGCGTTCGCATTCGAGGACGAGCTGCCCTGGCCTGAACAGGGCCTCTACTCCGCTCCGCTGAACCTCAGCGACGAACGAGCGATGTTCGGATACTGCACGCCGGGAACCGACGACATCGACGCGCGATACCGTGACGACGCCGGCCGTTTCCGGTACTCCCTCGGCGCCGACGAGATCCACGGCGCCGGGTTCTCGGGCGGCAGTCACACCGTTCTGCTGCCGCAGCCCACCGCCGATCCCGTCGTGCAAGGCGTGCGCGACCACGACGGCATCAGGCTCGTCGAGTATCTGCGACTGTGCTTCGACTGGGGCGGATTCCCCGGTTTCGCCTCGACCGGCACGGCTCCCGCCGAGATCGCCGCGTTGCGCGAGGGTCTGCTGCCCATCTGACGCTGGCGCTCGTGCTGCCGATCGGGTGCGGTCCGGCCATCGGCGAGCGGTTCGAAATGTGGCTGCGCGGACCCGTCGCCGTCACCGAGCCGCGGGTAGGTCAGGGCGCTACGAGGACGATCCGTTCGTGGACGGCGCCCGACTCGAGCCGGCGGTGCGCCTCGGCGGCCAGCGGCATCGGCATCGTCGTGCGGGTACGCATGCGGAGCCGGCCCTCGGCCAGCAGGGCCATGGTCTCGGCGAGCGCGCCGGGGGCCCGGTCCGGGGTCGGCGCCGAGAGCCGGACGTTGAAGTCGCCCGCGTGCGGATCGGACAGGGTGATCACGCGGTCCGGGTCTCCGGTCAGGGCGACCGCGGCGGCCAGCACGCCGGTGCCGGCCGCGTCGAACACCGCGTCCACCGGGCCTTCGGCCCGGACCCGGGCGACCAGGTCGGCGCCGGTCTCGATCGGGGTCGCGCCCAGGGCCCGGGCCAGCTCCGCGTCCGTCGCCGAGCGCACGACACTGACCACGCTGACGGCACGGGACACGGCCAGCTGGGTCGCGATGACGCCGACCGCTCCCCCACCGCCGAACAACACCAGAACCCCGCCCGGTTGTACGTCGAGCTGGTTCAGCACGCCGGCGGCCGCCTCGGCCGAGCTCGGCAGGGCGGCGGCGTCGACCCACGACACGCCCGGCGGTTTCGGGGTCCAGGCCGGCGCCAGCGCGTACTCGGCGTAGCCCCCGAGGTGCGGCAGCAGCGCGGCGACCTCGTCACCGACGGCGACGCCGGTGACGCCGGGGCCGAGCGCGTCGACGGTGCCGGCGGCCTCGAAGCCGAGGACCGCGCGGGGCGGCAGCGGGAAGGCCTTGAGGTGCCCGGAGCGGATGGCCAGGTCGGTGGGGCTGACGCCGGCCGCGCGGACCCGGAGGCGGACCTGCCCCGGGCCGGGCTCCGGCAGCGGTACGTCGGTCCAGGTCAGCACATCGGGTGGGCCGTACCCGTCGAGTATCACGGCCTTGGGCATCTGCAGGCTCCTCCGGTCAGGGCCGGGGCAGCGTGCCCCGGGCCAGGACGTTGTCGTAGATGTGCTCGAGGGCCGCGCTGAACGGCGCTCGCAGGTCGGCCGGGAGGCCGTCGAAGAACAGGTCGTGGATCAGGTCGACGTGGCCCGGCGCGGCCGCCTCGAGGGCGTGCCGGCCGGCGGGTGTGAGGGACACCTCGGTCACCCGCCGGTCGTTGAGGGCCGGGTCGAGGCTGACCAGGCCGCGCTGGGCCATCCGTTTGGCGTGGTGGGACAGCCGGCTGCGCTCCCAGCCGATCTGGGCGGCCAGCGCGGTCACGGTCAGGCACGAGGCCGGCGCGACGCTCAGTGCGGTGAGGACGTCGTAGTCGGGCAGCGAGAGGTCGTGGTCGGCCTGCAGCTGCCGGTTGATCTCGTACGAGAGCCGGAGCTGGAGGCGGATGTACGCGAGCCACGTGCGCTGCTCGTCACGATCGAGCCAGCCCCGGGCGGGACGCTTGGCGGTCATGCCGCCATCGTGCCAGTTACGTGAATCGTCACCGAACTCAGATCTGCTCGGCGCCGCCGTCCACGAAGATCTCGGCGCCGGTCATGAACGTGCTGTCGTCGGAGGCCAGGAACAGCGCGGCCGCTGCGATCTCCTCGGGCCGGCCCAGCCGCCCGAGCGGTACCCCGGAAGCCAGCGACGCGAACAGCGGCTCGACGCCCGAAGGGTCGCCGGCCAGCCCGGCCAGCCCCGGCGTCCGGACGGGTCCGGGCACCAGCGTGTTGACCCGCACGTTCCGCCCGACCAGCTCGGCCGCCCACGTGCGCCCGAACGACCGGATGGCCGCCTTCGTCGCGGCATAGAGACCGAACGCGGCGGTACCGTTGGAAGCCGCGGTGGAACCGGTCAGGATGATCGACGCGCCCGGGTTGAGCAGCGGCAGCGCGCCCTGCACGGTGAACAGCGTGCCACCGACGTTGCGGTCGAACGTGGCCCGGTAGTCCTCGGCGGTGATCGCCCCGAGCGGCGCGAACGAGCCGCCGCCGGCGTTGGCCATCAGCACGTCGAGCCCGGCCCCGCGCCGCCCGATCGCCGCGAAGAGCTGTTCGAGGTCGCCCGGTTCGCCGACGTCCCCGGCGACGCCCGTGGCGGACGGGCCGATCAGCGCCACCGCCTCGTCGACGGCCTCCTTCCTGCGCCCGGTCACGAACACGTGCGCGCCCTCGGCGGCGAAGCGCCGCGCGACCGCCAGCCCGATCCCCGAGGTGCCGCCCGTCACCAGTGCCGTCTTGCCCTGCAGCCGTTCCATGTCACTTCTCCTCGCCGGTGAACCGCTCACCTGCCAGTCGTCAACTTACGTGACATATCATGTATTCCGTCAGTGAGCGGGGCCACACGGCGCCGAGAACCGGGCGCCCGGCCCGGTCAGGGGATCGTGGCGACGAGGCGCTGCAGGGCGGCGTGCGCCGGTGGACCCCACGTCGGTTTGCCGCCGGGCCGGCCGTGGTCGCCCGCGTCGCCGATGAGGATGCCCGCCAGGGCGCGCCCCATCGCGCAGCCGCGGGCCCGCCGCATCGTGGCGGCGGAGGCCTCGTAGGACGCGTAGAAGGCGTCCGGGGTGGCCGACGGGAGCAGGAGCCACGCGGCGGCCAGGTCGTACGCCGGGTCGCCCGCGCAGAGGTCGCCGAAGTCGATGACGCCGCACAGGGTGCCGCCGGCGGTCAGGACGTTCGCCGGGTGCAGGTCGGCGTGCAGCCACAGCGGCGGGCCCGTCCACGGTGGCGCGGTGACCGCGTCGTGCCAGACGGCGCGGACCGCGTCCGGGTCCTTGATCAGGCCCTGCTCGGTGGCGAAGTCCAGCGTCCGGGCGAATCCCTCGGACCGCTCGCTCAGAGGACCGCCGCGGTTACGGCCCGTGGGCGCGCCGGCGGGCGCCGGGCGGTGCAGGGCCGTCAGGAACCCGGCCAGGGACTCGGCCGCGTCCGCCGCGCGGGTCACGGGGTTTCGATCGGCGGGGGTACCGGGGACCCAGGTGGTGATGATCCAAGGTCTCGGGAACCGCGGTGAGGGCTCGCCGAGGCGCTGCGGGACCGGGACGGGCAGGGGGAGGTGCGGGGTGAGCGCGGGCAGCCAGGAGTACTCCTTGCGCAGCAGCTCGTCCGCGGACTCCGTCGCCCAGGGGAGACGGACGGCCAGCTCCTCGCCCAGCCGCCACAGCTGGTTGTCCCACCCGCGGGCGCCCAGGCGGACCGGGTGGCCGGCGAGGTCGGGGTGCTGGTCGCGTACCAGATCCCGGACCAGCTCCGCGGTGATCTCGTGCTCGGCGTGGGTCATGCGAAGCAACAGTAGGCGCTCGGAAAAAGATTCGGGGGGCGTGTCGATCGGGGCCGGTTCCGTTCGTAGCCCTGGTGAGAGGCCGGCAACGAGCCGGGCCGCAGACCACCCGCTGGAGGGCATGATGACCACCACCGCGCACACCACGACCCGCGCCACCGCCTCGTCCCTCGGCGCCCTGATCGGGACCGGCGTCGCCGCCACGGCCGTCGCCAGCGCCGCCACCATGGCCGTCGGCGCCGCCGGGCACGCGGCCGGGGTCAGCCTCGACATGGCCGGCGTGGCGATTCCGGTGGCCGGGTTCGGCACGCTGACCGCCGTGTTCTCGCTGGTCGGGGTCGTCCTCGCCGTCGCACTGGCCCGGTTCGCGTGGCGGCCGCGGCTCGTGTTCGTCCGCACGACGGTCGTGCTGACCGTACTGTCGCTCGTGCCGGACGCGATCGCCGACGCCGCGCCGGCCACCAAGGCGCTGCTCATGCTCACCCACCTGGTCGCGGCGGCCGTCGTGATCCCCGCCGTCGCGCGGCGCCTGGCCGCCTGACCCGCACCCCGTCGTCAGTCCGCAGAAGTCGTCAATCCGGAGAGGGAAAAGTCCATGAGGCAGTACATGCTGGCCGTGCACAGCGTCGAGGGCCAGACCGAGCCGACCGAGGAAGAAGCGCAGACCGTGTTCCGGGAGACCGACCGGATCAACGAGGAGCTGCGGGCCGCGGGCGCCTGGGTCTTCGCCGGCGGGCTGCTGGCGCCGGAGAGCGCCACCGTCGTGCGGGTCGACAGCCGCGGTACCACGATGACCGACGGGCCGTTCGCCGAGACGCGGGAGCACCTCGGCGGGTTCTGGATCATCCGGTGCGAGGACCTGGACCAGGCGCTGGCCTGGGCCGAGAAGTGCGCGGCGGCCTGCGGCCCGGTCGAGGTGCGGCCCTTCGACGAGTTCTCCCAGGACTGAGCGCCCGGCATGGATCTGGCGGGCATCTACCGCGCCGAGTACGGCCGCTGCGTCGCCACCCTCGCCCGCCTCCTCGGCGACATCAACCTCGCCGAGGAGGCGGTCCAGGACGCCTTCGCCACGGCGCTGCAGAAGTGGCAGACGCCCCCGCCGAACCCCGGCGCCTGGATCGTGACCACCGCGCGGAACCGGGCCGTCGACCGGCTGCGGCGCGAGTCGACGCGGGAGGCGCGGCACGCCCAGGCCTTGCTGCTGTACCACCAGGAGGAACCCGCGGAGGTGGGACCGGTGCGCGACGACCAGCTACGACTCATCTTCACCTGCTGCCACCCGGCGCTCGCGCCCGACGCGCGCACCGCCCTGACGCTCCGCCTGCTCGGCGGCCTCGAGGTGCCGGAGATCGCCCGGGCGTACCTGGTGCCGGAGGCGACCGTCGCCCAGCGGATCGTGCGCGCCAAGAAGAAGATCCGCGACGCCGGCATCCCGTACCGGGTCCCGGGCGAGCACGAGCTGCCCGACCGCCTGCCGCCCGTGCTGACCGTGCTCTACCTGATGTTCAACGAGGGCTCCGCGGCCACCGCCGGGCCGCTGATCCGCACGGACCTGTGCGCCGAGGCGATCCGGCTGGCCCGCGAGCTCGCCGCGCTGATGCCCGACGAGCCCGAGGTACTCGGCCTGCTCGCCCTGCTGCTGCTGACCGAGGCGCGCCGCCCCGCCCGGCTCGGCCCGGACGGTGAGCTGGTGCTGCTGGCCGAGCAGGACCGGTCGCTGTGGAACCGCGAGCTCATCGCCGAGGGCCACGCCCTGGTCCGCCGGTGCCTGCGGCGCAACCGGCCCGGCGTGTACCAGATCCAGGCCGCGATCAACGCGGTCCACACCGACGGCGCGGCCACCGACTGGCCGCAGGTCCTGGCCCTGTACGACCAGCTCTTCGCGCTCTCGCCCACCGCGGTCGTCGCCCTCAACCGGGCCGTCGCGGTCGCCGAGGTGCACGGTCCGGCCGTGGCGCTCGCCGCGCTGGAGGGCCTCGACCTCCCCGGGTACCACCGGCTGCCCGCCGCCCGGGCCGAGCTGCTGGCCCGGCTCGGCCGCGACGAGGAGGCCGCGGCCGCCTTCGACCAGGCCATCGCGCTGGCCACGAACGAGACCGAGCGGGCGTTCCTGCAGACCCGTCTCACGCACATGAGGAGAGCATCATGACCGCGACGTACACCTTCGACGTCTTCTCCAGCCTCGACGGCTTCGGCACGACCAGCGGCGACTGGGGCGGCTACTGGGGCAAGCAGGGCCCGGAGCTGCTCGAGCGCCGCCTCGCCCAGCACGGCGGGGAGCAGCGCATGGTCTTCGGGGCCGGCACGTACCGCGCGTTCGTGGGGTTGCTGGCCGCGAGCACCGAGGGCTCCGACGTCCGCGACGCCTGGGTCACCCGGATGATCAACCTTCCGGCGACGGTGGTGTCGAACACCCTCGACGGCCCGCTCGACTGGCCGGACGCGACGCTCGTACGCGGCGACGCGGTCGACGTCGTGGCCGCGCTCAAGCAGGAGTCCGACCTTCCGCTGCGCTCGCACGGCAGCCTGTCGCTGAACCGGGCGCTGATGGCCGCCGGGCTGGTCGACTTCGTCCAGGTGACCGTTTTTCCGGTGGTCACCGGCCGGACCGGCACGGAGCCGGTCTTCGCGGGCGCGGCCGACTTCGACCTCGAGCTGGTCGGGAGCCGGACCCTCGACGGGCGCACCCAGGAGCTCATCTACCGGCCGGCCCTGCACCGCTGACCGGCGGCGTGGGGGGCTCGGCCTCGTCCAGGTGGTCGTCGTCGCCGGCCAGGGGGTAGCGGGCGAACAGGGCCAGGGCGTCGTCCTCGCGGCCGGCCTCCACGTACGCGCACAGCAGCGCATAGCGCAGCCCCGCCAGGGCGGCGCGGGTCACGCCCGGCACGGGGTACGCGCGCTCCAGCAGCAGCCCGGCGTCCCGCGCGTCCGGGCGGTACGTCCACGAGACGACCTCGATCAGCGTGTTCAGCGTGCCGGGATCGTCGGGGCCCCGGAGCCGATGCTGGTCGGCCGCGATCTGCCGTAGCAGCCGGACGGCCCCGTCCGCGTCGCCGTGCCACCGCACGTGCCGGGCGTGCGCCATGCGCGCGGCCACCGCGTCCGGGTGCGCGGGCCCCAGGCTCCGCACGCGCCCGGCCGCCACGCGCGCCGAGGCGGCGACGACCTCCGCGCGCAGGGTCCGGGCCTCCTCGTCGCGGCCGGCGTCGCGGCACAGCGCGGCCAGCCGGCGCCGGGCGGCCGACGTCTGCGGCGCGTCCGGGCCGAGGTCGCGGGCCCGGTCGGCGATCACCTGCCGCCAGCCGCGCCGGATGCGCTCCTGCAGGGCCGCGCGGCCCGGACCCCGGGCGCGGAACAACACGTGGTCCCAGGTCTCCAGGGTGTCCGGGTGGGCCGGGCCGGCGACCCGCTCCTGGGCCTCGGCGATGCGCGCCAGCTCCGCGGCGGACGCGTCGTCGAACGGGGCCGAGCGCCAGACCGCGAGCGTGCGCCGGTGGACGAGGGTCTCGGGATGCTCCGGGCCCAGCGTGCGCGCCAGGCCCGCGACCGCCGCCGCGAGCTCGGCCGTGCCCGCGTCGTCCCACTCCTGCTGGTACGGGTCCTCGTACTCGTACGCCTCCCGGCACGCCTCGGCCAGGGCGATCCGGGTCCGCAGGGTGTGCGGGTCGTCGGGGCCGTGCGAGCGCTCGAGCGCGGCGACGGCGGCCTGCAACTCCCGGGCCCGCGCGAGGCGGCTGCGGCGCATGGGCCCCACCGTAGCCGCGCCGCCGCTACTTCGGGACCTCGACCTCCGCCCGCGCCTGGGCGAGCAGCGTGTCGCCGTCGGCGGCCGCCTTGTAGAGGAAGTACAGCATGCCGAAGCTGCCGTTGTCGGCCCACACGCAGAACGTCGACGGCGTGCCCGAGCTGCTCGCGTCGGCGCAGCGGGCGGCGCCCCCGAGCGGGCCGGGCGCCACCGGGTGGAAGACCGACTGCGGGAAGGCCTGCTTGGCCAGGGTGTCGAGGAACTCGTCGGGGCCGGCGTGGCTGCCGGTCATCGCGACGAGGACGACGACGTTCTGCTGCTTCGTCGTGCCGTACGCGCCCGACACCGCGACCTGGCCGGCCGGGGCCTGGAACCGGCTCGCCGCCTGCGTCGCCAGCTTCTTGACCGCCGCCTCGGTGGCCGGCGCGCGCCCCAGCAGGGTCTTGGGGGCGACGACGGTCATCGCCACCGCCGCGGGCGTCGGCGACGGTGAAGGCGAAGGAGACGGAGACGGCGAGGGGGACGGCGAGGACGGCGGTGACGAGAAGGATGACGGCGCCGCGGCGGGGGCGTCGCCGCCGCAGCCGCCGAGCAGAGCGCCGATAATCGCCGGAACGCCGGCAAACGCCCACATCGTGGCCCGTTGTCGCATGTGTACATCTCCAAGATCGTCAGGCTGGCGAGGCAGGCTAGCGCATGCCCCGGGCGCCCGTACCATCAGGACGGCCCCGCCGAGGTCGGCCGCGTGGTTGCTCACGATCATGTTGCTGCGTACGTTGATCCGGGAGGCGTGCGCGTCGAGCACGAACAGGCCGTCGTCGCCGGAGTTGTATTGGCCTCGATGAGATTGCGCGCGGCGAGCCCGAACCAGGTGGAGCGCGCCCGGTGCCGGGCGGCCGCCCGGCGGCGCAGCTCGGCCCGGAGGTCACCGGGCATCTGCTGGGGCAGTTGCCGCAGCAGGGAGCGGATGTCGCGCATCGGGTCCACCTCCACCCGGACGCCCTCGACACGAGAGCGCCCGAGCGGACCGTAGGACCGCGGAGTCCGTCGCGACGCGCTTCATGACGCGTCGGTTTATGTGTTTTGTCATGCGCCGGTCATGGATTGCGCGTCTGCGCCGGCGCCGAGGCGGGCAACCGGTACGGTTCGGCCGCGCTGCCCGGCGGGTCGGCCGGGACCCAGATCGCGGCCCGGGTGCCGCCGCCCGGCTCGGCCTCGATGCTGATCCGCCCGCCCCAGGCCGACACGACGGCCCGGGCGATCGCCAGGCCGAGGCCGGTGCCGGACTCGCTGGGCACCGGCCCGGACGCCGCGCTGAGCTCGGCGGCCCGCCCCGGGGCCAGCCCGGCGCCGCCGTCCACCACCGCGATCGTCCAGCCGTCCGGCCGGCGCACGCCGACGAGCTCGATCGGGTCGCCGTCGGCGGTGAACTTCACCGCGTTCTCCAGCAGGCAGTCCAGGGCCGTCTCGAGCCGCTCGGGGACGATGCGGGCCACGCCGACGGCCGAGCGGACCCGCCAGGCGCGCTCCGCCGTCGGTGACCACCGGCGAAGGGCCCGCGCCAGCTCAGCGTCGACGTCCACGGGCTCGCGGGGCGCCGCGGAGGCCATGAGCATGAGGGTCACCAGCCGATGGGTGATCCGCGACAGCTTGTCGAGCTCGTCGAGCACCACCGCCGCGTCCTCGGCCACCCGCGGGTCGTCCGCGTTGCCGTGCACCAGCTCGGTGTACCCGCGCGCGACGGTGATCGGGGTGCGCAGCTCGTGCGAGACCAGCCGGACGAACAGCTGCTGCATCTCGGCCTGGCGGCGCTCGTCGCGGGCCAGCTGCGCGATCCGGGCGAGGGCCCGCTGCCGCAGGCGGACGTGCCAGACCATCACGCCGAACAGGGCCGCCATCAGCGGTACCTCGGTCGCCTCCTCCCAGCCGATGGCGCCGGTCGCCGCGTGGTGGACCAGGATGTAGCCGGTCGACACGGCGACGCCCAGCAGCACCGCCGCCATGCCGGCCGGCCGCCAGGCGGTGAAGCCGTACACGATTGACAGCCCGATCCAGACCAGGTGGAACGGCACCGTCTCGCGGCCCGGGTAGAGGTACATCAGCGCGACGTTCACCCCGGACGTGACCGCCCAGATGGCCAGCAGCCGGCGACCGCGCCGCGGGTCAGTCGGCCAGGAGTCGATATCCGACATTGCGCACCGTCTCGATCCGGGCCACGGCCCCGAGTTTCGCGCGCAGCCGGCGGACACAGACGTCGACCACGTTGCTGCCCGGGTCGAACGACAGTCCCCACACGTCCGCCAGCAGTTCCGGGCGGCTGCACGCCTGACCGGCGCGGTCGAGCAGGAGCACGTCGAAGTGGCAGTCGAGGGCGGCCTGCAGTCCGTCGGCGCCGTTGGTGGCCCGGCAGACCGCGTGTCCCTGCTGCCCGAGAGCGCGCGAGATCAGCCGCGCGATTCTCTCGTCGTCCTCCACGACCAGGACCTGTCCCATGGGAACCTCCGTCGGCGAGCGGAATTCCTCAATGAGCGTCAACCAATGCATTTTGGATGGGACGATATCGACGTTGCGTCACACATCCAATACACCGTTCGGCCGAATGGCCCCCGGGCCCGGCGCGGCGCGGGGCGGTTCAGCTCGCCGGGAACTCGGCGACCACCCGCCAGCCCGTCCCGAAGGGGCCGTAGCTGAGCGTGCCGCCGACCGCGGCCACGTCGTCGGCGAGGCTGCGCAGCCCGAACCCACCCCCGGCCGGCGCCGCGGCGGGCGGGCGGGGCGTGGCCGGCGTGCTCATCAGGCGCAGCGCCACCGTGTCCCCGTCCCGGGTCAGGACCGCGTCCAGGCGGGCGCCGGGCCCGTCGTGACGCAGCGCGTTGGTCGCCGCCTCCCCCACGAGCCGGTACGCCACCTCCGGCAGCGCGTCGAGGCCGGCGACGCCGTCGACCGACAGTCCCGCCTCGCGCAGGGCGGCCAGGCGGCCGTCGAGCGTGGCGGCGGCGTCGCGCTGGGTCTCCTCGGCCAGCGCCAGGCGTACCTCCGCGAGCGCGTCGCGCCCGGCCCGCAGTACACCCTGCAGGCGCTCTTCGTCGGCGGCCGACAGGTGCGCCGTCGCGCGCAGGGCCTCGCCCTGCACCAGCATGACCGTCACGGTGTGGGCCAGGCCGTCGTGCAGGCGGCGGGCCAGGCGCTCGCGGGAGCCGGCGGTCGCGGCGGCCTGGTCGGCGAGGTGGCGCTCGAGGCGCAGCTGGGCGATGAGGGCCCGCTCCCGCAGCAGCTCGCCGCGCTCCACACCGAAGAGCCAGGTGACGACCAGCGCGCCCGCGGCCAGCAGCCCGCCCTCGATCGGGCCGTGCCGGATCGCGCCGGTCACGGTGACGAGCACGGCCGCCCCGCCGCACACGCCCCACCGCACCCACGGCGAGCGGTGCGTGGCCGCCCCGTACAGCGCGAGCGCCATCGGCAGGTACCCGACCGCGCGCGCCATCCCGAGCAGCGAGTGGGCCGCCGTGGCCGCGGCGATCACCACGAGCGCGACGCCCGGGTAGCGGCGGCGGATCAGCAGCGGCAGCAGCTGCACGACCGCGAGCGGCACCGAGACGACCGAGTGGGAGAACGTGACCAGCACGACGAGCAGGGCGTACAGGGCGGCGTCGACCGCCAGCCGCCAGTGCCGGCGCATGCTCCCCCTCTACGATCGGCGGGTGATCCGGCTCGTGATCGTCGACGACCAGGCCCTCGTGCGGGAGGGGCTGGCCCTGATCCTGGGCGGCCAGCCCGACATCGAGGTCGTCGCCGAGCTCGCCGACGGCGAGGCGCTGCTGCGCTCGGACGTCGACGCCGACGTCATTCTCCTGGACCTGTACCTGCCCGGCCTCGACGGGGTCGGCGTCCTGCGCGCCCGGTCGTTCGCCGCGAAGGTGCTGGTGCTGACGGCGGTCGGCAGCGCGGCCGACGTCCAGCGGGCCCTGGCCGCCGGCGCGGACGGGTTCGTGCTCAAGGACGCCACCGGGGCCGAGCTGGCCGCCGCCGTCCGCGGCGCGCACGCCGGGGTGCGGCCGCTGAGCGCCTCGGCCGCCGAGCTGCTGTGGCCGAGGACCGCGGCGCCGGCCGTGGCCGACCTGGGGGCGCTCACGGCCCGGGAGCGGGACGTGCTGCGCCTGCTCGGCCAGGGGCGCAGCAACCGGGAGATCGCCCGCGCCCTCGGCCTGGCCGAGCGGACCGTCAAGACGCACGTGAGCAACCTGCTGGCGAAGCTGGCGGTGCAGAGCCGGACCCAGGCGGCGCTGCTCGCGCAGGGACTAAGGGACTAGATCGGCTCCGTCCTTGGCCGGTTCCGCGGCGCGCACGGTCCTGCCAGGCTGCCCTGATGCGTCGTCGCCTGCTGATCGCGCTCGCCGTGGTCGTCCTCGCCGGGATCGCCCTGTACCTCGGCAACAGCTCCACGCTCGCCGGCCCCGAGCCCGGGCAGCGGCCGTTCCTGCTCGCGCACCGGGGCATCGCGCAGACGTTCGACCTGCACGGCGTCGCCGCGGACACGTGTACCGCGACGCGCATCGACCCGCCGCAGGTGCCGTACATCGAGAACACCCTCGACTCGCTGCGCGCCGCGTTCGCCGCCGGGGCCGACGCCGCCGAGATCGACGTCCAGCTCACCCGCGACGGGCAGCTCGCGGTGTTCCACGACGCCACGCTGGAGTGCCGCACCGACGGCACCGGCACGGTCGGCGAGCACACCCTGGACGAGCTACGGAGGCTGGACCTCGGCTACGGCTACACCGCCGACGGCGGCCGGACGTTCCCGCTGCGCGGCCGGGGCGTCGGCCGGCTGCCCACCGTGCCGGAGGTCTTCGCCGGCCTGCCCGGCCGCGAGCTGAAGCTGGACCTCAAGCGCGACCAGGCCGCCGACGGCGAGGCGGTCGCCGCGTTCCTGGCCACCCTGCCCGGCGAGCGCCTCGCGCAGGTCACGGTCACCGGCGGCGACCGGGCCGTGGCCGCGGTCGCGAGCCGGCTCCCCCAGGTCCGCACGTCGTCCCGGGCCATCATCAAGAGCTGTCTGCTGCGGTACGCCGGGGAAGGCTGGACCGGCCACGTCCCGGACGCCTGCCGCCACCGCGAGCTCATCGTGCCGATCGGCTACGGCAGGTGGCTCTGGGGCTGGCCCAACCGGTTCGTCGCCCGGATGCGCGAGGCCGGCACCCGCGTGGTGGTGGTCCGCTCCGTCGGCGACTGGTCGGCCGGCTTCGACACCCCCGCCGACCTCGCCGAACTGCCCGGCGGCTGGACCGGCGCGGTCTGGACGAACCGGGTCGACGTCGTCGCGCCGCTGCTGCGCCCCTGAGCCGTGCAACCTTTTGCCGGGGTTCGGTGTCCTTGAGGCATGCCGAGCTGGGACGCGCCGCGAGCGGCTCACCGGCACCACGCCCGCCCACCGGCAAGGCGAAGGTCACATGGATGGCCGCGATGGCCGACGGCACGGTGGCCATCGCGAACCTCGCGACGGACGGCGCAAGCGTCGAAATCCTCGAATAGGCGGACATTCGGCCGATCGACGGCGATCCGCGGTCGTCCTACGGTTGCCGGGTGCACACGCCCGGCCACCGTCTGACGATCGACTTCGGCACCTCGAACACGGTGGCGATGCTCGCCGGCACCGACGGGCGGGTGCGGCCGATGCTGTTCGACGCGTCGCCGCTGCTCAGCTCCGGGGTCCTCGCGTCGGGTACGGCGCTGCTGACCGGCGCCGACGCCGCGCGCGGGGCCCTCGCCGCGCCCGCGAGCTGGGAGCCGAACCCGAAGCAGCGCATCGACGACGGCACGGTCTGGCTCGGCGAGCGCGAGCTGCCGACCGTCGAGCTCATCGCGGCCGTCCTCGAACGGGTCGCCGAGGAGGTGCGGCGGGTCGCCGGGCAGGTCCCGCCGGACGTCGTCATCACCCATCCGAGCACCTGGCGGGCCGTCCGGCGGGGAATCCTCGCGCAGGCGGCGGCGCGGGCCGGGCTGGGGACCGTCGGCCTGGTCCCGGAGCCGGTCGCGGCGGCCGCCTACTTCACCACCGTCCTCGGCGAGCAGCTGCCCGAGGGCCGGTGCCTCGTCGTGTACGACCTCGGCGCGGGCACGTTCGACGTCAGCGTCGTGCGCCGGGCCGGCGACGGGTTCACGGTCCTCGCCGACGACGGGCTGCCGGACATCGGCGGGCTGTACCTCGACGCGCAGATCGTCGCGCACGCCCGGGCGCTCGCCCGCGACGCCGGCGACGGCGCGGCCGAGGCCTGGCAGCGGCTGGACCAGCCGGCCGGCAAGGTCGAACGGCGGGCCCGGCAGCAGCTGTTCAACGACGCCCGGGCGGCGAAGGAGCAGCTGTCCCGGCACCCGGCGGCCGACCTGCACGTGCCGCTGGCCGAGACCGACCTGCACCTGACCCGGGAGGAGTTCGAGCGGTTCGCCCGGCCCCACCTGGCCCGCACCGTGGAGCTGACCTCGACCCTGCTGCGCAGCACCGGCGTGCCCGCCGCGCACGTCAGCGGGGTGTTCCTCGTCGGCGGCGGGTCGCGGGTGCCGCTGGTGGCGACCCTGCTGCACCGGGCGCTGCGGGTGCCGCCGACGGTGCTGGACTCCCCCGAGCTCGTCGTCGCCGAGGGCGCGCTGCACGCCCCGGTCCGCCGCGGCGAGCCCGGCGCTCCCGAGACGACGGTCCGGCTCCGGCCGCCGGAGCCCGCCGCGGAGACGTTCGACTCGATCGACCAGCGCCTGCGCAGCCGGCAGCCGGGGGTCGCCGGGAAGGCCCGCGCGGCCCTGCTGGAACGGATCGCCGACCCGGACCGGCAGGTGGCCCGGCAGGCCCGCGAGCTGTGGTACGGCCGCGGCCTCGGCCCCATCCCGGCGAGCGGCCCGGGCGGGCGGACCTACCGGCGCCGGGCCGGGGGCGGCGACCCGATGATCGGCATCGACTTCGGCACGACGAACTCGATGGTGGCGGTCATCGAGCAGGGCGAGGCGCGGCTCGTACCGAACGCGGAGGGCGGCTTCGTGACCCCCAGCGTGGTCGCCATCACCGCCGACGGCACCACCCTCGTCGGCGCCGCCGCCCAGCGCCAGGCGGTGATGAACCCGCAGTACACGGTCCGCTCGGCGAAGCTGCGCCTGGGCACCGACTGGGCGATCGAGCGCGGCGACGTGCGGTACACGGCCCAGGACATCGCGACGCTCATCCTGGCGCGGCTGCACGCCGACGCGGAGGTCCACCTGGGCGGGCCGGTCCGGGCGGCGGTGATCACCGTGCCGGCGAACTTCGACCACGTCCAGCGCACCGCCCTGACCGAGGCCGCGGCCCGGGCCGGCCTGCCGGTGCAGCGGATCGTGAACGAGCCGACGGCGGCCTCCGTCACCTACGGGGTCCGCCGCGACGACGAACAGCTCGTGCTCGTCTTCGACCTGGGCGGCGGCACGTTCGACGTGTCGCTGGTCGAGATCGCCGAGGGCGTGCTGGAGATCAAGGCGACCGCCGGGGACAGCCACCTCGGCGGCGACGACTGGGACGGGCGCCTGACCGAGGAGCTGCACCGCCGGCTCGAGCTGCGGCAGGGCCTCAGCCTCGCCGGCGACCCCGCGGCCCGGCAGCGCCTGCGCGAGGCGGCCGAGGCGGCGAAGATCGAGCTGTCGTCGTCGAGCCGGGCCGAGATCTGGCTGCCGCACCTGCAGCACGGCGGGGACGGCCCGGTCCACCTGTACGAGACGGTCACCCGCGAGGAGTTCCAGGCGCTGACCCGCGACCTCCTCGAACGGTGCAAGGGCCCGATCGCGCGGGTGCTCGACGACGCGGCGGTCACCATCGCCGACGTCGACCAGGTAGTCCTCGTCGGCGGGGCGAGCCGCATGCCGGGCGTCGCCGATCTGGTCCGGGAGCTGACCGGCCGGGACCCGAACCGCGGCCTGGTGCCGGAGGGCGTCGCCGCCGGGGCGGCGCTGCAGGCCGGGGTCCTCGCCGGGGAGGTGACCCAGACGCTGCTGCTCGACGTCGCCGCCCTGTCCCTCGGGGTGCGCACGGTCGACGGCGCCGAGACGCTCATCGAGCGCAACACCACGATCCCGACGCGGCGGTCCGGGGTGTTCACCACCACGCACGACAACCAGAACATCGTCGTGTTCGGCATCGTGCAGGGCGACGACGGCGGCCGGCTCCTCGGCCGGCTCGAGCTCACCGGGGTGCCCCCGGCCCCGCGCGGGGTGCCACAGCTCGAGGTCACCTTCGACATCGACGCCAACGCGGCCCTCGTGGTCACGGTCAAGGACCTCGGCACGGACACCGAACGGTCCCTGACCATCGAGGCCGAGGCGATCCGCGCGGCGGCGGCCGGCCCGGAGCCCCCGGCGTCGGCGCTGCCGGCCCGCTGCGAGGTGACGGCGGCGCTGCCCACCCAGCCGTCCGGCGACCACGAGGCGGACGAGGACGTCTTCGCTCAGCCCGCGTAGGCCAGCGCGGCGAAGGCCTGGGTGCGGCGGGCCCGGGCGAGGCTGCGCGCGCGGTTGGGGCCGATCGCGCCCACCGGGATGCCCAGCGTCGCACTGATCTCGCGGTACGGCACCGGCGGGTCGCTGAACAGCATCGTCAGCAGCTGCCGGTCGCGGTGCGGGAGCTCGTCCAGCACGCGGTGGGCGGTCTCGTGCCGCAGGCCCGCGTCCAGGTCCACCTCCGGGGCCGGGTCGGCCGGGTCGGGCAGCTGCGCGGTGTCCACCGGGATCTGCCGCCCCAGCTGACGCAGCAGCATCAGGCACTCGTTGCGGCTCGTCGTCACCAGCCAGCCCGGCAGGGCCCGCGGCTCACGGATCTCCCGCAGCCCGGCCACCAGGCGCAGCCACACGGCCCCGCAGACGTCCTGGGCGTCGGCGCCGCGGATGGCGTACCGCGCGCAGATGCCGAGGATCAGGGGCGAGTAGCGCTCGACGATCTCGCGCCAGGCCTGCGAATCGTCGCGCGCGGCGCGTTCCAGGAGTGTTTGCATGGGAGGAGGGTTGCGGGGCCACCTGTTCGGCGACCTTGCGCCAACCTTGCGGGGCATTCACAGGCCGGACCGGGTCGGCGACCATTGAGGTGGGAGGGGGACCCCATCGGCATGGAGTTCCGGCTGTTCGGCGAGGTCCGGCTGGTCGCGGCCGGGCGGTTTCTCGATGTCGGCGCGCCGCGGCAGCAGGCGGTGCTGGCCGCGCTCGCCGTCGACGCGGGCCGGCCCGTGCCCATCGAGGCGATCGTCGACCGGGTGTGGGGCGACGAGCCGCCCGCCGAGGCGCGCAACGTGCTCTACTCGCACCTGAGCCGGCTGCGGCACCTGCTGCGCCAGACCGGGGAGCCGGCCGCGATCGAGCGGCGCACCGCCGGGTACCTGCTCGACGTACCGCCGGAAACGGTGGACCTGCACCGGTTCGCCGCGCTCGTGCAGACCGGCCGGGCGGCGGCGCTCGCCGAGGCGCTGCGGCTGTGGCACGGGCCGCCGCTCGCCGGGATCGGCGGCGAATGGGCCGACAACGTGCGCACGGCCTGGCACCGGCGGCGGCTCGACGCGCTGGTGCAGTGGGGCGAGCTGCAGCTGCGGCTCGGCCACGCCGGCGAGGTCGCGGCGACGGTGGCCGACCTGACCGCCGAGTACCCGCTCGCCGAGCGGCTCGAGGCGATCCTCCTGCGCGCGCTGCTCGCCGACGGGCGGGGCGCGGAGGCGCTCGAGCGCTACGGCGAGGTGCGGCGGCGCCTCGCCGACGAGCTCGGCACCGAGCCCGGTCCGGAGCTGCGGGCCCTGCACGCCACGATGCTGGCCGGCGCGGCCCCGGTACCGGCGGCCGCACCGAACCACACCGTCGTCACGCCCGCGCAGCTGCCGCCCGACGTGCGCGGGTTCGCCGGCCGCGAGGCCGAGCTGCACATGCTCGACGAGCTGCAGGGCGGGGGGCCCGTGGTGCTGTCGGGCACCGCCGGTGTCGGCAAGACGACGCTCGCCGTGCACTGGTCGCACCGGGTCCGGGGCGCGTTCCCCGGCGGGCAGCTCTACGTCAACCTGCGCGGCTTCGACCCGGGCGGCGCACCCGTCACACCGGCCCAGGCCGTCCGCGACTTCCTGGACGCGCTGGACGTGCCCGCGAGCCGCCGCCCGTCCAGTCTCGAGGCGCAGATCGGGCTGTACCGCAGTCTCCTGGCCGACCGCCGGCTGCTCGTCGTGCTCGACAACGCCCGCGACGCCGGCCAGGTGCGCCCGCTGCTGCCCGGCGCGCCCGGCTGCCAGGTGCTGGTGACCAGCCGCGACGAGCTCGTCGGGCTCGTCGCCGAGGGAGCGCGGCCGGTACCGCTGGATCTGCTCGGCACCGAGGAGGCGCACGCGGTGCTGCGCGAGCGGCTCGGCCGGGCGCGCGTGGACGCCGAGCCGGCCGCCGTCGCGGAGATCGCCGAGCTGTGCGCCCGGCTGCCGCTGGCGCTCGCGGTGGTGGCGGCCCGGGCCGCGACCCGGCCCGCGTTCCGCCTCGCCGACCTGGCCGGCCAGCTGCGCGCCGCGCGCGGCGGCCTCGACGAGTTCGCCGGGGCCGACCCGGCCACCGACCCGCGCGCGGTGTTCTCGTGGTCGTACCTGCGGCTGAGCCCGGCCGCGGCCCGGCTGTTCCGGCTCCTGGGCCTGCATCCGGGGCCCGACGCCGGGGTGCGCGCGGCGCTGGCGCTGGACAAGGCGGCCCGGCCCGCGCTGGCCGAGCTGACCCAGGCGCACCTGCTGACCGAGGTCCGCCCGGGCCGGTACGCCTGCCACGACCTGTTGCGCAGCTACGCGGCCGAGCTGGTCGCAGAGACGGACGGCGCCGAAGAGCGCGCGGCGGCGACGCAGCGGCTGCTCGCCTACTACCGGCACAGCGCCTACCTCGCCGACGGGTTCATCGACCCGCGCCGCGAGGTGCCGCCCGAGCCGGCCCCGCTGCCGGAGGGCGTCGAGCCGGAGCGGATCGTCACGCACGCGGAGGCGCTGGCGTGGTTCACGGCGGAGCGGCCGGTGCTGCTGCGGGCGGTACACCAGCCGCCCCGCTTCGACCGCGAGGTCTGGGAGCTCGTCTGGGCGTCGCGGCGTTTCCTGGCGCTGCAGGGCCACTGGCACGACGGCAACGCGGTGCTGGGCGTGGCGCTGGAGGCGGCCCGCCGGTTGGACGACGGGCTGAAGCAGGCCTTCGCGCACTGTTTCCTCGGGTGTACCGGCGTGTGGCTGGACCGCTACGACGAGGCCGGCGAGCAGCTCGACGCCGCGCTGGCGCTCTACGCCGCCGGCGGCGACCGGATCGGCCAGGCCTACACGCAGCACTACTGGGCCTGGCTGCTCGAGCGCCAGGAACGCCCGGCCGAGGCGCTCGCCCACGCCGAGCGGGCGCTGGAGCTCTTCGGCGCGGCCGGGCACCGCGCCGGCCAGGCGAAGGCGCGTAACGCGGTCGGGTGGCTGCACGCCCTGCTCGGCGACCACACCGCCACCGTCCACCACTGCCGCCAGGCCCTGGCCCTGCAGCAGGAGCTCGGCGACGGGCTCGGGGCCGCGCAGACGTGGCACAGCCTCGGATTCGCATACAGCGCGATGGGCGACGACACCCAGGCGATTCTGTGCTACAAATCCGCGGAGGACCTGTTCCACCGTTCCGGATATCTCTTCAACGAAGCGCTCGTCCTGACCGCATCAGCCGATATCCACGCCTCGTCCGGCCGTCACGACCAGGCCCGCGCCGACCTGCGCCGGGCCTACGACATCCTGCGCCGGCTCGGCCATCCCACCGCCGACGAGGTACGCGCGAAACTGGAGGATTCTCATGACTGAGCCCGAAGTCCAGCCCACCGACGAGGATCTCACCGCCCTCTACGCCACGCTCGCCGCGCTCGACCTGCCGGCCCCGCAGCGGCTGCTGCTCAACAGCATCGTCGCGATCGCCCAGGACATGACGCACGTGGACGAGTCCATCCAGGAGCAGTTCGCGCAGAGCTTCACGGCGGGCCCGGCCGCGACGCTGGCGAGCTACGCGCACGGCGGGCCGCTGCTCATCAGCCGCTCGGCGAGCGGCCACGCCGCGCTGATCAGCCGGCTGATCAGCCGCTGACCCGTGCCGGTCACCCCGGCGGCCGGGCCGATCGTCCTGGTGGCCATGCCGTTCCTGCACGCCGACCGCCCGTCGATCCCGCTCGGGCTGCTCAAGGCGGTCGGCGTGGCCCGCGGCTTCCCGGTGCGCACCCTGCACGCCTGCCTGGACTTCGCCGCCCGCCTCGGCCCCGACTACTACGCCCTGCTGGCCGACCACCGCGGCCGGCAGGTCGGCGACTGGCTGTTCTCCGTCGAGGCGTTCGGGGCCGGCGCGCCCGACCCCGACGGCCGGCGGCTGCTGAGGGCCTTCGGCGACGAGCTCGGCTACCTCGGCGACCGGCTGCCGGCCATCCGCGACCACGACGTCCCCGCGTTCCTCGACGAGCTCGAGCGCGAGCTCGCCGACGCCGCGATCGTCGGCTTCAGCGCGACGTTCCAGCAGAGCGTCGCCTCGTTCGCGCTCGCCCGGCGGCTCAAGCGGCGCCGCCCCGGCGTGGTGACGATCTTCGGCGGCGCGAACTTCGACGGCCCGATGGGCCCGGCCCTGGCGCGCTCGCTCGACGTGATCGACTACGCGGTCGTGGGCGAGGGCGACGACGCGTTCCCGGCGCTGCTCGACGCCCTGGCCAAGGGCGAGGACCCGGCGGCGGTACCAGGGGTGGCGACCCGGTCCCGCCACACTCCCCCGGCCCCGCCCCGGCCGCACCTCGACGACCTGCCGGTGCCGGACTACGACGAGTACTTCACCCGCGCCGCCGGCCTCGGCCTGCCGGTCGAGCACGTCGCGCTGCCGTTCGAGTCGGCCCGCGGCTGCTGGTGGGGGGCCCGGCACCACTGCACCTTCTGCGGCCTCAACGCGACCACGATGGCGTTCCGCGCCAAGTCGCCGGAGCGCGTGCTGGCCGAGCTCGACGCCCAGTCCCGCCGCCACCGCACGTTCCGCTTCGAGGCGGTCGACAACATCCTCGGCCCGCGGCTGCTGCGCGAGCTCGTCCCGGCCCTCGCCGACCGCGAGTACCAGCTGTTCTACGAGGTGAAGGCCAACCTCGACCGCGCCCAGCTCCGCGGCCTGGCCCAGGCCGGCGTGACCCGGCTGCAGCCCGGCCTGGAGTCGCTGAGCTCGGCGGTGCTGCGCCGCATGGACAAGGGCGTGCGCGCGGCCCAGAACGTGAACCTGCTGCGCTGGGCGCGGTACTACGGCATCGACATCGGCTGGAACATCCTCTGGGGCTTCCCGGGTGAGACCGCGGCCGACTACGCGGCCCAGACCGCGCTCGTGCCGCACCTGGCGCACCTGGCGCCCCCGGCCGACGCCGGCCCGGTCTGGCTGGAGCGCTTCAGCCCCCTGTTCACGACATTCGCGAAGCGCCCGGAGGAGAGCTACTCCTACGTGTATCCGTCCACTGTAGACCTGGACGAGGTCGCCTACTTCTTCGACTACGATCCGGTCACCGCGGTCGACCCGGCCGTCTACGCGGCCCTGCGGGACGCGGTCGCGGCCTGGACCGCACGCTGGCGCGAGCCGGAGCCACCGCTGCTGGTGTACCGCGCGGCGCCGGGCTTCCTGCAGATCTACGACACCCGCGACCCGGCGGCGACGGGCACGTACACCTTCCGCGACACCCTGGCCACGATCTACCTCGCCTGCTCGGCCCGCCCGCGCACCCTGCACGGCCTCCGGCGCGACCTGGCCCTGCCGGCGGCCACGATCGCGGCCGCGTTCAAGGGCTTCGCCGAGCGCGGCCTCATGATGCTGGACGAGGACCGCGCCCTGTCCCTGGCCCTGCCGGCGACCCCGGGCCGCTGAGCCCGTATCAACCCCGCCCCGCGGCGCATCCGCACGGTATGGACAGTTCGGTCATCATCGAGGCGCTGGGCACCGCCGGCCCGCCCGGGCGGTACCGCTGGGACCCGCTGTCCCGGGACGGCAGCACCCTGACCGCGGCGTGCGAGCTGGCGCCGGACGGCACGGCGGCCTTCGACGCGACCGCGACCGCCGACCGCCCCGGCGGCGCCTGGGTGATCTGGCACGTGGACCTGCTGGACCGCGACGGCTTCATCATCGGCTCCCTGGCGCGCGAGTCCCCCGTCGACGGCGACTGGCGCAAGTTCCTGCTGCCGATGCCGCGGCCGCGGGCCCGGTACCGCGCCCAGGCGCGCGCCACCTTCGACGCGTCGCTGTGGCCGTCGCTGGAGCGCCTGAAGCTGTACGCCTCGCTGGCCCGGCCCGTTCGTTGACCCCGCTGGGCGAAGCAGGACCCCGCCTGTCCGCGGGGACGTCTTCATCGCGGGCTCGTCGATCGACCTGGTACTCGCGATCTCGGGCGGCTCGGGGCACGGGTAGGGGCTCCGATGCCCTGCGCCGGGAGTCCGGGTGCGGTGTCACCAGGGTACGACGCCCTCGTCGTCGAAGAAGCCGCCGCTCGGGCCGTCGTCCGGGAGGGTGGCGAGGTGGATGGCGATCGCCGCGCCCTGGGCGGCGGTGCGCACGCCGCGGAACCCGTTCAGGTCCGTCGCGCAGTAGCCCGGGCAGCCCGCGTTGACGAGGACGGCGGTGTCGTGCAGCTCCTTGGCGTACTGCAGCGTCACCGCGTTCAGGAAGGACTTCGACGGCGCGTAGGCCACCGACAGCGGGCCCATGTCGCCCGCGGCCTGGCGGGTCAGCGAGCCCACTGAGCTCGACATGTTCACGATCCGCGGCGCCGGGGACTCGCGCAGCAGCGGCAGGAACGCGTTCGTCACGCGTACGACGCCGACGACGTTCGTCTCCACCGCGCGCCGGATCGCGTCCAGGTCGGCCAGGGTCGGCTGCTGCGGCATCCCGCCGGTCACGCCCGCGTTGTTCACGAGCACGTCGAGCCGCGACAGCGACGCGGCCGCCGCCGAGACGCTGGCGTCGGAGGTCACGTCCAGCGGTACCTCGAACGCGTCCACGCCGGCCGCGTGCAGCTTGGCGAGCGCGTCGGCGAGCCGCTCGGCGTCGCGCGCGCCCACCCCCACGCGGAAGCCGAGCGCGCCCAGGCCGGCCGCGATCTCGTACCCGATGCCCTTGTTCGCGCCGGTCACCAGCGCCACTTTCGATTCGGTCATGCATCCGATCCTGGCCGTGGCGTGCGAGACGCGACAACACCGATGCGGTCGGCAGCGATACCCTCAGAGTATTGATATGGAGACCCGGGAGCTGCGGTACTTCATCGCCGTCGCCGAGGAGCTGCACTTCGGCCGCGCCGCCCAGCGCCTCGGCATCGCGCAGCCGCCGCTGTCGCGCGCCATCCGGCAGCTGGAACGGCGGCTCGGGGTGGCGTTGCTGGAGCGCACCAGCCGTACCGTCGCCCTGACCGAACCCGGAGCGGTCCTGCTGCGCGAGGGGCGCGCGGCGCTCGAGGCCGTCGAGGCCGCCGCCCGGCGCACCCGGCGCGCCGCGGCCCCCGACCCCGGCATCGTGCTCGTCACCAAGGCCGGCGCGTCGGGCGAGCTGCTCGCGAAGCTCCTGGACGCGTACGCCGCCGAGCCCGGCGCCGTCCCCGTCGACGTCCAGCTGTGCGGCATCGGCGAGCAGGAGCGCTTCCTGCGCGACGGGCGCGCCGACGTGGCACTGCTGCACCTGCCCTACGACGAACCGACCGGCCTCGACACCGAGACCCTGACCGTGGAGAGCCAGGTCGTGGTGCTGCCGGCCGGCCACCCCCTCACCACCCGGCCGAGCCTGCGCATGGACGAGATCGCCGACCTGCCGGACCTGCCGCTGCCCCGCTGGCCCGAGCCCGACGGCACCTACAAGCCCGGCCGCGGCCCGGAGATCAAGGGCAATTCGCAGCTGTACCAGCTGATAGCACTCGGCCGCACCTGCGCCGTCCTCCCGGACTCGGCCCGCACCCACCTGCGCCGCGACCTCGTCGCCGTGCCGCTGCTGGACGCCCCGGCCATCACGACCCTGATCGCGTGGCCCCCGCACAGCCGCTCCCGCGCGGTCGCCGACCTCGTGCGCGCGGCGACCCGGCTGTAATCCTGCGCCTCCGGCGCGGCGGGGGCTCCCACCCGCACCCCCATGGCCGCGGGCGCCCGGTTCGAGGTCGCGCCTGCGGGGTGAGGTGCGAATTCGTCACAACCGGCTCCCCGGACAGCACGCAGATCGCCTACGTGCACAACGAGACGGTCTGGGTCATGAACGCCGACGGCACCGGCACCTTCCGCACCGGCACGTCCGGCGGCGCCGCGTCCGAGGTCCTCGCCCCGTCCGCGTGCGTGAGCCAGGACGCCCCGCTGGCCGGCTACATCACCGGCTGAACCTCCAGCACCGCCGCCTGAGCCGTCCGCACGAACGCGGCCACCGCCGCCGAGCGCGACGTTGCCGGCCACACCACCTTGAGCGTCACCGGTTCCAGCTCCGCCACCGGCCGATACGCGGTTCCCGGACGCGGAAAGCGCCGCGCCACGAACTCCGGCAGGAACCACACGAACCCGCTCACCTCGACCAGGTTGAAGATCTGGGAGAGGTCGTACGACCGGATCGTTCCCTCCGGCGGCGCCGCCATACGGCCGCGATCGGCCGGGGTACCGTCCGGCAGCCTCCGCCCCGCGAGGTCGGCCAGGCGCAGGCTCGTGCGCGCGGCGAGCGGATCGGCCGCCGCCAGCGCCACCACGCACGCGCTCGTGATGAGCGGCTCGGTGTCCAGCCCGCGCTCGTCGAACGGCGTCGGCAGCAGTGCCACGTCGGCCCGCCCGTCGTGCAGCGCCGGTACCTGTTCCCCGCGCCCGCCGAGCAGCAGTTCGACCGGCAGCACGTCGTACGCGTCGAGAATCCGCGGCAGCAGCCCGGCGTCGTAGTCCGCCTTGAGCGCGAGCCGCAGCGCCGGCACCGGTTGCCCGGCCCGCCGCGCCCGCCGCTGCGCCGCCGCGACGGCGTCGAGCGCGACCCGCGCATCGTCCAGGAACACCGCCCCGGCCGCGGTCAGCGCGACCTGCCGCGTGGTTCGTTCCAGCAGTTGTACCCCGAGCCGGCGCTCCAGTTCGCGGATGGCGCGCGAGAGCGGCGGCTGCGCCATGCCGAGCCGCTCGGCGGCCCGCCCGAAGTGCCGCTCCTCGGCCACGGCGACGAAGTACCGCAGCTGCCGCGTCTCGAGATCACTCATATCGCCAGGGTATCAATCGAGACGGAGACGATCCTTCAGCTCCGGCCCGGTCCCGCGTTCACTGAGGGACATGATCGTTGTCACCGCTCCTACCGCCAACATCGGCTCCCGGCTCGTCCAGGACCTCCTCGACGCCGGCGCACCCGTCCGCGTCGTGGCCCGCGACCCGGCGCGCCTGGCCCCCGGCGTGGCCGGCCGCGTCGAGATCGTCCGCGGCTCCCACGCCGACCCGGCCGTCGTGGCCGAGGCGTTCGCCGGCGCCGACGCGGTCTTCTGGCTGGTGCCGGCCGACCCGCGCGCGGGCTCGCTCGACGAGGCGTACTCCGGCTTCGCCCGCCCCGGCATCGAGGCGTTCGCGGCGCACAAGGTCGGCCGCGTGGTCGGCGTGTCGGCGCTCGGGCGCGGCACACGGGTCGCGGACCGGGCCGGCCACGTCACCGCCACGCTCGCCATGGACGACCTGATCGCGGCCACGGGCGTGCCGTACCGCGCGCTGTGCATGCCCTCGTTCATGGACAACACACTGCGCCAGATCGCCCCGATCACCTCCCTGGGCGTCTTCTACGGCCCGTCGCGGCCGAACCACCCGTCGCCGGCGGTCGCCACGAGGGACATCGCCGCGGTCGCGGCCCGGCTGCTGCTCGACGAGGGCTGGACCGGCTTCGAGGAGGTGCCGGTGCTGGGCCCGGAGGACATCACGTACGACGAGATGGCCGCCACGATCTCCGGCGTCCTGGGCCGCCCGGTGCGCTACGAACAGCTCCCGGGCGAGACGTTCAAGGCCGGCATGCTGGCCCGCGGCATCTCCGAACCGATGGCCCAGGGCCTGCTGGACATGGCCGTGGCGAAGAACGAGGGCCTCGACCACGGCGTCGCGCGCACCCCGCGGTGGAGCACCCCGACCACGTTCCGCCAGTGGTGCACGGACGTCCTCAGGCCCGCCGCCGGCGCCTGACGCCGCGAGGTGGCAGGAATCTAGCCCGACCGGGCCGTCCGAAGCCTCGCGAGGCGGGCGCCCCGCGGCGGATGCTGGCGGGTATGACCGCTGTTGTCTCCCTGCTGCACACCGGGTACGTCGGCGACACCGTCGCCAGCACCGTGGCCTTCGTCCGCGACGGCGACCGCCTGATCGTGACCGACCCCGGCATGGTCCGCGACCGCTCCCTGATTCTCGGCCCCCTACGCGCGCTGGGGGTCGAGCCGGGCGACGTCACCGACGTGGTGTTCAGCCACCACCATCCCGACCACACGCTCAACGCGGCCCTGTTCCCGGCGGCGCGTTTCCACGACCACTGGGCGATCTACCACGGCGACGTGTGGGAGGACCGCGACGCCGAGGGGTACGAGCTGAGCCCGTCGGTGCGGCTCATCCGTACCCCCGGCCACACCCCGCAGGACATCACGACCCTCGCGACCACGGCCGACGGCGTGGTCGCCTTCACCCACCTGTGGAACACGGCCACGTCGGTCGGCGACGCGTACGCGACGGACCTGGACGCGCTGCACGCGGGCCGCGAGCGGGTGATCGCCCTGGCCGCCCTCATCGTGCCCGGCCACGGGCCGGCCTTCACCCCGGACGCGTCGACGCCGCGCTGAGGCCGGCGGCGAGCCCCCGCCGCGCCGCAGCGATTCAGGATTGGTTCAGGATCGCGGTGTGAACCTACGGTTTCGCGTGGACGAAGGGTGGGCGTTGTGCGGGTGCTCGTGGTCGAAGACGAGGTGAACCTGGCCGAGACGATCCGGGACGGGCTCGGCGGCGAGGGGTTCACCGTGGACCTCGTGCACACCGGGGTCGACGGGCTCTGGGCCGCCACCGAGACGCCGCACGGGGCCTACGACGCGATCATGCTCGACATCATGCTGCCGGGGCTGTCCGGGTACGAGGTGTGCCGGCAGCTGCGGCAGCGGCAGGTCTGGACGCCCGTGCTCATGCTCACCGCGAAGGACGGCGAGTACGACCAGGCCGACGCGTTCGATCTCGGCGCCGACGACTATCTCACCAAGCCGTTCTCGTTCGTGGTACTGGTGGCCCGGCTGCGGGCGCTGATCCGGCGCGGGGCGCCGCAGCGGCCGGTCGTGCTCAGCGCGGGCGATCTGCGGCTCGACCCGGTGCAGCGGCGCGTCACCCGCGGTACCGACGAGATCGCCGTCACCGCGAGGGAGTTCGCGCTGCTCGAGTTCATGCTCCGCCACCCCGGCGACGTGCTCAGCCGCACGGCGATCATCGAGAACGTGTGGGACGCCCACTTCGACGGGGACCCCAACATCGTCGAGGTCTACGTGGGCTACCTGCGCAAGAAGATCGATCATCCGTACGGCCGGACCGCCATCCGCACCGTGCGCGGCGCCGGGTACCGCCTCGACCCCGAGGGCGGCTGAACGGGGGCCTTGCGAGGACGCTATACGCGCGTATAGTCGGCTACTGGAGTGAGTAGTCGGCAATACGTGCGTATAGGGGTGATCGCTCATGACGGATCCGGCCACCGAGGACCTCACGGCCCGGGCGCGGATCCGGGACGCCGCCATCCGGCTCTTCGCCGACCGCGGGATGGACGCCACCACCGTGCGGGACATCGCGCAGGCCGCCGGGGTGTCGCCGGGACTGCTCCGGCACCACTTCGGGTCCAAGGAGGGCCTGCGCGAGGCGTGCGACCAGTACGTGCTCGACCGGTCGATGGGGATCAAGGAGGAGCTCCTCCTCGACGGGAAGCTGGCCAAGCCCGGATTCATGCCGTCGGTCCATCCGACCGTGATGCTGATGTACCGGTACGTCACCCGGGCCCTGCTCGACGGCTCGCCCGCCGCCGCAGCGCTGTTCGACCACATGGTGGTCATCGCCGAGCAGTGGATCGACAAGATGGCGCCCAACGTCAGCCAGGACCGCCGCGGCTACGCGACAGTCCTGATCGGCATGCAGTCGGGCCTGCTCGCCATGCACGAACACGTCTCGCGCAACCTCGGCGCCGACATGTTCGCCACCGAGGGCTACACGCGCCTGGTCGGCGCGATGGTCGACTTCTACTCCAGCACACTGCTCGATCCCGATCTCGCCGCCCAGGCCCACCGGGCCATGCAGGAGCTGCGGGACAACGCAAAGGAGCAATGAGCAACCATGACCGAGGCGATCCGCGTCGACGCACTGGTCAAAACGTTCGGGCGCACCCGTGCGCTCGACGGGCTGGATCTGTCGGTGCAGACGGGGGAGGTACACGGCTTCCTCGGACCCAACGGCGCCGGAAAGTCCACCACCATCCGCGTGCTGCTCGGCCTGCTGCACCCCGATTCGGGCACCGCCACCCTGCTCGACGGCGACCCGGCCAAGGACGCGGACCGGCTGCACCGCCGCCTCGCGTACGTGCCCGGCGACGTCACGCTCTGGCCCAGCCTCTCCGGCGGCGAGGTCATCGACCTGCTCGGCCGGCTCCGCGGCGGGCTCGACCCCGCGCGCCGCAAGGAGCTGCTGGAGCGCTTCGACCTCGACCCGACGAAGAAGGGCCGCACGTACTCGAAGGGCAACCGCCAGAAGGTCGCGCTCGTGGCCGCGCTCGCCTCGGACGTCGAGCTCCTGCTGCTCGACGAGCCGACGTCCGGCCTCGACCCGCTCATGGAGGAGGTCTTCCGCGAGGTGATCCGCGAGGAGCAGCGGCGCGGCGACCGCACGGTGCTGCTGTCCAGCCACATCCTGGCCGAGGTCGAGGCGCTGTGCGACCGGGTCACCATCATCCGCGAGGGCCGGGCCGTCGAGACCGGGACGCTGCAGAGCCTGCGGCACCTGACCCGGACGTCGATCCAGGCCGAGCTGGCCGGGCCGGTCGACGGCCTGGGTGAGCTCCCGGGCGTGCACGACCTGGAGGCCCACAACGGTACCGTCAAGTTCAGCGTCGACAACGCCGAGCTCGACGGCGTCCTGCGCAAGCTCGCCGCGGCCGGCGTGCGGGGACTGACGAGCCAGCCGCCGACGCTGGAGGAGCTGTTCCTGCGCCACTACGACCGCGCGGCGGCCAACGGCGGCAAGCAGCGCACGGGGGCCGCACGATGATGACCGGCACCGGCGCCCTGGCCCGTCTCGCCCTGCGGCTCGACCGCGTCCGGCTCACCGTGTGGGTGCTCGGGCTCGCCGTCATGCCGATGGGCACCGCGGCCAACTACCAGAAGTTGTACCCGACCGAGGCCGACCTGCAGGCCGTGAGCGGCGTGCTGTCCAACCCGTCCCTCGTCGCGCTGAGCGGCCCGCTGTTCGGGGTGTCCATCGGCGCGCTCACCGCCTGGAAGATCGGCATCACCGAGTTCATCCTCATCGGGCTCATGAGCGTGCTGACGGTCATCCGGCACACCCGCACCGAGGAGGAGACCGGCCGCCTGGAGCTGCTGCGGGCCACGGTCATCGGGCGGTACGCCCCGTTGACCGCCGCGCTCCTGGTGACCGTCGCCGCCGACGTCGCGATCGGGCTGCTCGCCGCGCTCGGGCTGATCGGCGTCGGGCTCGACCCGGCCGGCGCGCTCGCGTTCGGCCTCGCCACCACGCTGTTCGGGGTGCTGTTCGCGGCCGTCGCCGCCGCGACCGCGCAGCTGACCCAGGGCGCCCGCGCCGCGACCGGGATCGCCGGCGCCGTGCTCGGCGGCACCTACCTGCTGCGGGCCGTCGGCGACACCGGCCCGACCGCGCTGAGCTGGCTCTCCCCCACCGGCTGGGCCCTGCACATGCGGCCCTTCGCGGGCGAGCGCTGGTGGGTCGCCCTGCTGTTCGTGGCGTTCGCGGTGCTGTTCGGGATCATCGGGTACACCCTCGTGGACCGCCGTGACGTGGGCGCCGGACTGCTGGCCGACCGCCCCGGCCCGGCCCGGGCCGCCCCCGCCCTGCGCAGCTCGCTCGCCCTGGCGTGGCGGCTGCACCGGGGACTCCTGATCGGCTGGGTGGTCGCGCTGGCGGCCAGCGGGGCCGTGATGGGTGGCGCCGCCTCCGGCATCGGCAACCTCCAGTCGCCCAACCAGCAGCTGACCGACATCCTGACCCGGATGGGCGGGCGGGCCGGGCTCACCGACGCGTTCCTCGGCGCCATCTACGGCATCATCGGCCAGCTCGTCGCGGCGTACACGATCCAGGCAACGCTGCGCCTGCGCCAGGAGGAGAGCAGCGGCCGCGTCGAGGCGCTCCTGGCCACCCGCGTCGGCCGGCTCCGCTGGGCGGGGAGCCACCTGACGTTCGCGGTCGCGGGCACCGCACTGCTGCTGGCCGTTGCCGGGGTGGCGGGCGGCATCGTGTACGGCGCGCAGGTCCACGACGTCGGCGGCCAGACCGCCCGGCTGCTCGGCGCCGCGCTGGTACAGCTGCCGGCGGCGCTCGTGCTCGCCGGGCTCGGCACCGCGCTGATCGGCCTCGCGCCGCGGCTGAGCACGCTGACGTGGGCGGCGCTCATCGTGTCGGTGCTGCTGGTGGAGCTGGGGGCGCTGTTCGGCCTGAACCAGTACGTGCTCGACGTGACCCCGTTCGCGCACGTGCCGAAGCTGCCGGGCGCCGCGTTCACGGCGGCGCCGGTGGTGTGGCTGACGGTGGTCGCACTGGCCCTGGGCGCGGCGGGCCTGGCCGGCCTGCGGCGAAGGGACATGCCCGCGACCTGATCCGGGGCGGACAGGGGCCGGCCGGGCCATTAGGCTCGGCCGGCCCCATCCATCGATCTTGGAGCACCCCCGGATGCGATCATTCTTACTGCGACGCCTGGCCGCCACGGCCGGCGCCGCGCTCGTCGTCTTCGGATCCCTCGGCGCCGCACCGGCCCGGGCCGAGGAGGACGACACCTTCCCCTGGGATCTCACCATCCCCGTCGTCGACCTCACCGGTGCGGTCGGTGACGTCGTGCCGGTGACCATGACCGTGCGCAACCTCGGCCCGGGCGTGGTCCAGCCCGGCCGCGTGCGGACCGCGTTCATCCAGAAGCCCACGGGCACCGAGTTCACCGGCGACGTGTCCGCGGACTGTGACGGCACCGTCCAGCCGGAGGACCGGTACTACTGCCGGCCCCAGCAGGGGCTGGCCGTCGGGGCCGAGGTCGTCTGGACGTTCCACCTGAAGCTCGTCGACGCCCACCCCGGCGAGGGTCTGATGTTCTTCGCCGACGGCGGGGGCGAGGACCGCGACAGCACGAACGACGGCGGCTGGTTCAAGGTCACCATCAAGGCCCCGGAGACCGGCCCGACGACCGCGACCCCCACGACGGCCGCGGCCACGCCGACCGGCCGGGCCACGGCGGGCCCGGGCGCCAGTGCGGCCGCCGGCCCCGCGCTGCCGGTGACGGGCGACCGGACCGGCCTCTACGCGGGCCTCGGCGCGGCGCTCGTCGCCGCGGGGGCCGTGCTGTACGTGCTCGCCCGGCGGCGGCGCGTCGTCATGGTGACACCCGAACGGTGACACGCGGTGGGCCGATGGCGACCGACTCGCACATCGGCCCATCTCGCGGCGGCCGGCCCGGCCACGTCTCAGACACGGTCTCCGACCGCCCGGACCTCGGCGAGCCGCCGGACCGAATACTCGTCGTCCCAGCAGACGGCGGCCTCCCACGCGGCCGACGCCTGCGCGGCGACGTCGTACGCGCCGTCGTCGAGGCCGGCGGCGTTGCCGGGCAGCACGAGGTCGAGGTCGGGGACGTCGACGTGCGACTCGTCCCAGTCGATCAGCCCGACCCGGTCCGCTGTCACACGGACGTTGCCGGGGTTGTTGGGGTTGCCGTGCACGACGCAGGTCGGACGTCCGGAAAGCCGCGCCCACGCCGCCCGGCAGCGCGCGACGCTCTCGGCGGGCATCGCGCCGAGGTCGACCTTCGTCCCCGTCTCGGCGTGCAGCAGGTCGGTCGAGGATCGCCAGCCCGGGCGCTGCGGCCGGCCCCGCGTCAACCGGTGCAGCCGGCGGAGCACGCCGGCCACGCGGCGCCAGTCGGCTTCCGTCTCGGGTGGTCCGCCCTCCACGTAGGTCATCACCACCAGACCGCCGGCGAACAGCCGGCCGCCCGTCGTCGGGATCGGCACCGGCACGGTCAGGCCTTCACGGTCGAGGTGCTGGAGGAGCCCCGTCTCCCACGCGAGATCCGCGTCGCTCCGGGCGCCCAGACGGCCGACCGCGCGACGCCCGTTGACACGCACGCTCCACACGTCGTTGGCGACCCCGCCGGTGAGCGGCTCGATGCGAGCGGCGTCCGCACCCCACTGCGCGAGTGCCTCCCATCCCATCGGCCACATCCTACGCAGGCTCCGGACCGCGGTCACCCAAAGCGACACATCCCCACATCAGCGTCACCGCTATTGACAAGGATCTTTTGATTCGGCCACGATGCTGAGAGCGCTCTCACGTCCGCCAGGTGAGGGCTGAACAGGACTGCCCCGCTCCCCCGCCCCCATCTTGAGAAGGGCACAACCGCTGTGGAGAAACAACAAAAAAGCACACGTCGCGGCCGCCGATGGCTACTCGCCGGGGCCGGAGCCGCCGTGCTCGCCGCGGCCTCGTTCGCCGTTCTGCCCGAAGCGTCCGCCTCGCTGCCCGCCACGCCGGCCGGCTGGACGCAGGTCTTCGCCGATGACTTCAACGGGGCCTCCGGCACCGGCCTCAACACCGCCAACTGGCTCTACGACCTCGGCCACGGGTACCCGGGCGGGGCCGGCAACTGGGGCACCGGCGAGATCGAGAACATGACCAGCAGCACGGCGAACGTCTACCAGGACGGCGCCGGCAACCTGGCCATCAAGCCGATCCGGGACGGCTCCGGCAACTGGACCAGCGGCCGCGTCGAGACCCAGCGCACCGACCTCGCCGCGCCCGCCGGCGGCAAGCTGCGCCTCGAGGCGCGCCTGCAGCAGCCGAACGTCAACACGGGCAACGGCGCCGGCTACTGGCCCGCGTTCTGGGCGCTGGGCGCGGCGGCGCGCGGCACCGGCGCGTCGGGCTGGCCGGGCATCGGCGAGATCGACGTCATGGAGGACATCAACGGCCGCAGCTCCGAGTTCGGCACCCTGCACTGCGGGACCTCGCCGGGCGGCCCGTGCAACGAGACGACGGGCCTCGGCAGCGGCGAACGCGCCTGTGGCGGGTGCCAGACCGGCTTCCACACCTACGCCGTGGAGCAGGACCGCAGCACCTCGCCGGAGCAGATGCGCTGGTACCTCGACGGCAACAACTTCTTCACCATCAACGCGAACCAGGTCGACGCCAACACCTGGAACAACGCCACGCACCACGGGTTCTTCATGATCCTCAACGTGGCCATCGGCGGCGGCTTCCCCGACGCGTTCGGCGGCGGCCCCAACGGCTCGACCGTGTCCGGCGTGCCGATGCTCATCGACTACGTCGCGGCGTACACCGCCGGCGGCGGCGGGGGCGGCACCACCACGCCGCCGCCCAGCGGTGGCAAGGCCGTCAAGGGCCCCGGCGGCCTGTGCCTGGACGTCCGCTCCTCCAACAGTGCGAACGGCACCCCCGTGCAGATCTACACCTGCAACGGCACCGCCGCGCAGCAGTGGACCTACGTCGAGGCCGGCAGCACGCTGCGGGCGCTCGGCAAGTGCCTGGACATCCCGGGCGGCTCCACCGCCAACGGCGCCAAGCTGCAGCTGTGGGACTGCAACAGCACCGCGGCCCAGGTGTTCATCCACCGCTCCGACAACACCTACTACAACCCGCAGGCCAACAAGTGCCTCGACGACCCGAACGGGTCGACGACGGCCGGCACCCAGGTGCAGATCTGGGACTGCAACGGCAGCGGCGCGCAGAAGTTCTCGCTCCCTGCGTAACTGAGGTGCAGGTCGCGACCAGGTGCCCGGCACCTGGTCGCGACCGCTGTAACTTTCGCGGGTTCCCGCAGGTGGCACCGGCCTTCACGAACCCGCGGTTGACGCCCCCGACGCGCGGCGCGGACGTTGCTCACCATGAGCGCACGTTCGCATCGTGGAATCTGGTGGGCCCGGCTGGCCATCCCGGTCTTCGCCGCGGCCGGGGCCGCCCTCATCGTGCTGGCCCTGCAGCCCCCGGCGCGGGCCACCGTGCCGGAGCCGACGGCCCCGGTGACGGGCAACGCGACATACTTCGACGGCCTCGGCGCCCCGTACGGCGGCTGCGGCCTGCCCCAGGCGGAGCTGGAGACGCAGAACTTCGTCGCGCTCAACGTGTTCGACACGCCGGGCAGCGGCACGTTCTACCCGCGGCCGCTGTCCTCCGCCGACGCCGACAAGATGGGCATCTGGAACAACGGCCACAACTGCGGCCGCTGGGTGCGGGTGAAGATCGGCGACTACTGCACCGGGGTCAACGACGGCGCGCTCGGCCAGGCGTTCTGCCGCAGCGGCGCGTGGACGACGGACGCGTACAACGACGGCACCCTCGACATGATCGTCGCGGACAGCTGCGGCGACTCCAACGCCTGGTGCCGCGACGACAAGTACCACCTGGACCTGTCGAAGGACTCGCTGAACAAGTTCGTGAAGAACGGCGCCCCGATGCCGGACCTGTACCCGTCGCACTGGAACAACCGCCACGTCTCCTGGCAGTTCATCGCGGCCCCGGCGTACTCCGGCGACATCAAGATCGGGTTCCTGAGCGGCGCGCAGCGCTACTGGCCGGCGATGGCGGTCTCGCAGCTGCCCAACGGCATCCACGGGGTCGAGTACCTCGCGGGCGGCACCTGGACCGCCGCGCCGATGAACGGTGACATGGGCCAGTCGTACGTCATCGGCGCCACCACCTCCGGCGGCACCGACTTCCGCATCCGGGTCCGCGACTCCGCCGACGCGCTGCTGTTCGGCGGCCGCGAGTACTCCTTCTCGCTGCCGGCGGCGTGCTCGTCGCAGTGCAGCCAGGCGTACACCCAGGCGACCTACACCACGACGAGCACCACGGCGAGCCCGACTCCTTCCAAGTCCACCTCCGTCTCGCCGTCGGCCTCCGCGTCCCCGAGCCGGTCGACGTCCGCGTCCCCGAGCCGGTCGGCGTCCTCGTCGCCGGCGCCCACCGGCGGCTGCACCGCCGCCGTCACCACGACGGGCTCGTGGTCGGGCGGCGGGCAGGCCGACGTGCGCGTGACAAACACCGGCACCGCGCCGACGACCGGCTGGACGGTGCGGTTCACGATGCCGGCCGGGGTGACGATCGCGAGCGCATGGAACGCGACGATCACCCAGTCCGGGCAGACCGTGACCGCCGTGAACGCGTCCTACAACGGCACGATCGGCGCGAATGCGAGTACCAGCTGGGGTCTGGTCTTCAGCGGCCCGAACTTCGGTGTCACCGGGGTGAGCTGTTCGGCCCGCTGAGGCCCCTGGCCGCCGCGGCGGCTACCGCGGCGGCCAGGGCCTGCGATGGGGAGCCGGCGATGCCGGCTCCCCACGCCTGCCAGTCCCGGCCGCGGCAGTGCGCGTAGGCGATGACCTTTCCGGTCAGCACCGGGTGATGCTCGCTGTGCAGCACCCGCTCGGCGGCGCCGGTGACGAGCCGCTTGACCCCGGCCCGGTCCTGGCGCAGGACGACGTCGCGCCACACCGGCGCGGTCGCGGTGTACAGGTGCACGACCGCCTTGTCGAGGCCGTCGACGGCCTCGGCGGTGCGCGCGATCGGGTCGTCGCGGGCGGCGGTGAAGACCACGACGGTGACGCCGTCGGGGACCAGGTCCTCCTTGACGAGCAGCCGGACGAAGTCGAAGTCCAGGCCGCTGGCCGACGGGTAGCCGACCTCGATCTCCTTGAAGCCCAGGGCGACCATGAGCTGGAAGCCGCGCCGCTTTCGCTCGGCGTCCATGGGCTCGGCCAGCGCCTGGTTGCCGTCGCGCAGGTCGACGGGGACCCACAGCGGCGCCCGGGTCAGCCGGTTCCCGGGTCAGGAGCGATGCTGCAGCGGTACCTCGACCCGCTCGTGCGCGGGCCGGTAGTGGTGGAAGGGCATGCGGCTGGTGCGCTGCGGGTTCCACTCACGATTTGATACACGGTGACGCACAGCCGACTGCACACTGGACGTCACAGAGAGTATCGGCGCAGCTTGGAACGCATGAACGTGGAGCCGAACGAGACGTGGCTGCGGTCATACCTGTATGTCCGCATCGCAATGGTCGGCCTGCTGATCGCGCTGGGCGTGGCGGTGGGCTTCCAGACCTGGCACCAGGGCGGAGAACTGCTCTCCTCCGTGAGTGCGTACTACTACACGCCCGCGCAGGGCATCTTCGTCGGGTCGCTGGTCGGCCTCGGCGCCAGCATGATCGCGCTGCGCGGCACCACCGACGCCGAGGACGTGCTGCTCAACATCGGCGGCATGTTCGCGGCCGTCGTCGCCGTGGTGCCCACCGCCCGCAGCGACGACTACATCGACGCGGTGCGCGAGTGCCGCGAGGGCGGCGGGCGGCTGCCGAACGGGATGACCTGCCCCGACGTGCGGGCCCTGGCCGACGCCACCCGGGACAACGTGCAGAACAACATGGTGGCGCTGCTCGTGCTGGGCGCGCTCGGCATCGCCGTCACCGTGGTCCTGGCCATCGCGGACCGCCGGGCGCTGTGGGGGCCGATCGCCGTGGCCTGCGCGGTCTACGCGGCGGCGCTGGCCACGTTCCTGCTGTCGCTGGACTGGTTCATCGACCACGCCCACTTCGGCGCCGCGATCGGGCTGCTGGTGTGCATCATCCTGGTGGCCCTGGTGAACCGGCGCCGGCACAACGCGACGCCGCAGGCCCAGGCGAGGCCGGACCGGTACGGTCTGGTCGCCTGGGCCCTGATCGGCGTCGCGCTGATCGGTATCCCGCTGTGGGCGTTCGGCGTGATCAGCCTGTTCTGGCTGGAGATCGCCGTGGCCCTGCTGTTCGCGGTGTTCTGGACGGTGCAGACGGTCGAGCAGCGACCGGGCTCGCCTACGGCAGTGGCGCCTTCGGCAACGACGGCACGGAGTTGAAGGCCTGGATGCCGGCCTCGTTGTCGCCGTCGAACGGCGTCACGGGGCCACCGCCCTGGCCGAGGCAGAAGTCGTCGTCCTTCGGGTCGGCGAACCACATGCCGACGTGGTTGAGCTCCTTGCGCACGCGGTCCTTGCCGACGATCGTCGAGGAGAACGCCTCCTCCACGATGAGCTTGAGCTCGGTCTTGCCGTTGCCCTTCTTGTCGGTGTTGACGTCGCCGATGTACTCGGCGGCGCCGAACGGGCTCGCCGGCACCTCGAGCAGGAAGACGGTGAAGGAGGTGTTCGCCGGCGCGCCGGTCAGGCTCACGTCCATGACGTCGAAGCCCTTGGCGTCGGTCGTCAGGGCGACGGCCACGTTGACCTTGACCTTCGGCATGCACTTGGCGAGCTGGTCGTTGCTCGGCGCCAGCTTGAACCGGACGACGTTCTTCGCCGTGGAGGTGTAGTCGCCCACCTTGTCGAACTCGGGGACGCCCGCCCCGCCGCTGAAGGTGCTGACGCCGGCGTAGACGGCCGCACCCGCGAGTGCGCCGGCGGCCAGGGTCGCGATGCCCTTGATGATGCCCATGATGTGTCTCCCCTCCCCTTGAACGGGGCTTCCCCGCGGCTCCATCCGCCGCCGGACACAGGAGGACACGGCACCCGCCGCGGCCCCGTTCACCTGCGGCGATGTCGCCACACCGACAGCGGCAGCGGTGAACCTCAGCAACGTGAAACCGGCGTAAAACCGGGCTGAGTCCAGGGCCGCGCACGCTCTGCGGCATGACACGGGACACAACGTCCGCGGTCTCGGTGACGGGGCTGCGCAAGGCGTACGGCAAGAAGACCGTCCTCGACGGCGTCGACCTGCAGGTCGCCGCGGGCACCGTGCTGGCGCTGCTGGGCCCGAACGGGGCCGGCAAGACCACCACCGTGCAGATCCTGTCGACCCTGATCGGCGCCGACGGCGGCGAGATCCGGGTGGCCGGGCACGACCCCGCCCGCGAGCCCGACGCGGTGCGCCGCGCGATCGGCGTCACCGGCCAGTTCTCGGCCGTGGACAGGCTGCTCACCGGCGAGGAGAACCTGCGCCTCATGGCCGACCTGCACCACCTGGGGGCGCCCGGGCGGCGGCGGGCCGGCGAGCTGCTGGAGCAGTTCGGGCTCGCCGACGTGGCGCGGCAGCGGGTCGCCACGTACTCCGGCGGCATGACCCGCCGCCTCGACCTCGCGATGGGGCTCGTCGGCCGGCCCCGGCTGGTGTTCCTCGACGAGCCGACGACCGGGCTCGACCCGCGCAGCCGCCGCCAGATGTGGGCCGTGGTGCGCGAGCTCGTCGCGGGCGGGGTGACGATCCTGCTGACCACGCAGTACCTCGAGGAGGCCGACCAGCTCGCCGATCGCATCGCGGTGCTCGACGGCGGCCGCATCGTAGCCGCGGGCACCCCGGACGAGCTCAAGCGCCTCGTCCCCGGCGGGCACGTGACGCTGCGCTTCGCCGGCGCCGGCGACCTCGCGGCCGCGCGGGCCGCGGTCGGCGGCGAGGTCAGCGATCCGGACACGTTCGCGCTGCAGGTGCCCGGCGACGGAGGCACCCGCGCGCTGCGGGCCCTGCTCGACCGGCTCGACGCGGCCGGGGTCGAGCCCGCCACCCTGCAGGTCCACACGCCGGACCTCGACGACGTCTTCCTCGCCCTGACCGCCACGAGCACGATGGAGAACTCGCGATGAGCGACTCGCTGACGATGATCCGCCGCAACCTGCTGCACCTGTCGCGGTACCCCACCCTGCCGCTCTCGCTCATCGGCACGCCGCTCGTGTTCCTGCTGCTGTTCGTGTACGTGTTCGGGGCCACGCTGGGCAACGGGCTCGGCGGCGCCGGCGGCCGGGCCGGGTACCTGGAGTACGTCATCCCGGGCATCCTGATGATGACCGCCGCGGGCGCGGCCCAGACGACGGCGATCTCGGTCGCCATGGACATGACCGAGGGCATCATCGCCCGGTTCCGGACCATGGCCATCAAGCGCGCCTCGGTGCTCACCGGCCACGTCGTCGGCAGCACCCTGCAGACGGTCGCGGCGATGCTTGTCGTGCTCGGCGTCGCGCTGCTGCTGGGCTTCCGGCCCACCGCCGGCCCGCTGGACTGGCTGGCGCTGGCCGGGCTGCTGCTGCTCGTCACGCTCGCGATGATCTGGCTGTCGGTGGCGCTCGGGCTGACCGCGCAGAGCGTCGAGGTGGCCAGCAACCTGCCGATGCCGCTGATCCTGCTGCCGTTCCTGGGCAGCGGCTTCGTGCCGACCGGCACGCTGCCGGTGGGGCTGCGCTGGTTCGCCGAGTACCAGCCGTTCACCCCGATCATCGAGACCGTGCGCGGCCTGCTGCTGGGCACTCCGATCGGGTCCAGCGCGGGGCAGGCGGTGGCCTGGTGCGTGGCGATCGCGGCGGGCGGGTACTGGTGGGCGCGGAGCCTCTACTCCCGCAACCGCTGACGGCCGTTCACGAGCCCCAGCGCCGCCGCGCGCAGCCCCGCCGGGTCCAGGCCGGCGTACTCCGAGACCGCCTCGGCGTACGCCGGCCCGTCCGCGTCCCCGGCGGCGGCGCGGGCGCGGGACGAGGCCAGGGTGGGCTGGAAGCCGCGCAGGTACCGCATCCGCTCGGCCAGGGCCACCATCCGGGCCGCGGCGGAGGGGGCCGCGCCGATGTCCGCCATCGCCAGGGCGAGCAGCATGACCCCGCAGACCGGGAACTCGACGAGGTACACCGGCCGGTTCACCGGCGGCCGGGTGAGCAGCGTGACGAGCTTCTCGTGCAGCTCCGCGACGACGCCGGCGACCAGCTCGGGACGGCCGTGGCGGGCGTGGGCGACGACGGCCGCCGCCTGCGCCTCGATCGCCTCCGGGGCGAAGCCGGGGGGCTCCAGGCGGTACGCCGGCGTCTCGCTGTTGCGGATGCGCTCGACCGCCCTTCGCCACAGGTGCAGCCCGGCGTCGGTGTCGCCCCGCGCGAGGGAGATCTCGGCGCGGACCCCGAGGTCGAGCAGGTAGGTGCCGACCGCGTCCTCGGGCGAGCCGAGCGCGGCCCGGTCCCGCCACTGCTCGGCCTCGTCCAGGGCCCCGGTCTGCAGGCTCGCCAGGGCGGCGGCCCACTCGATCTGCAGCATCGCGATGTGCAGGTCGAGGGCCTCCAGCAGGCCCAGCGCGGCGCGGAAGTGCCGGCGGGCCTCGTCCGGGCGCTCCAGGGCCAGGCACAGCTCGCCGACCCGGGAGTGGGCGAGCACCATCGTCCACGGCGTGCCGCCGAAGCCCGCGGGGCCGGTGACCTCGAGCAGGCGCCGGGCCGCGGCGAGCGCGCCCTCCATGTCGTCCTCGTTCTCGGCGACAAAGCTGGCGAACGCCCGCGCGATGCCCGCGAGCAGCGGCTCGGGCCGTTCCCCGAGCTCGCGCAGCGCGGCGTGGCCGGGCGCGAAGATCTCGCGGGTGCGCAGCAGCACCGCGGCGGTGGCCCGCACCACGGTGTCGGGCGGGGCGGGCGGCAGCCGCTGGAGCGTCACCAGGGACCGGGTCGCGCGCGGCCCCTGCATGATGTAGATGATCGCGGTGAGCAGCGTGGCCGCCGTCCGGGCCACCTCCACCAGCTCCGGCTCGGGCCGGTAGTGCGACAGCAGCACCGAGGCCTCGAGCAGGATCGGCAGCCGGGTCTGGTTCGACTCGATGACCCACAGGCTGCTCAGCACCGCGGCGGTGGCGGCCGCGGCCGGCGCGTCGGCCCGGGTGACGGCGAGACCGAGGGCGTGGACGAGGTTGTCCTGCTCGGCGCGCACCAGCCGGACCGTCGGGGCGGGGTCGGCGCCGAGCAGCGCGCCGTGGTGGGCCAGGCCGAAGCCGCGCGCCCAGGCGAGCAGCCGGCCCTCGGCCCCGGCGGTCTCCCCGGCGGCCTCGCGGCGCTGCGCGGCGAAGGCGCGGACGGTCTCGAGCATCCGGAACCGGGTGCCGGCCGGGGTGTCGACGACCTGCAGCAAGGAGTGGTTGACGAGCCGCTCGACGACGCCGAGGGCGTCGGGGCCCTCGACGAGGTGCTCGGCCAGCGCCGTCGTGAAGCCGCCCGGGCCCAGCGACAGGGCCCGCATCGCCGCCTGGGCCTCGGCGTCGAGCAGGTTCCAGCTCCAGTCGACGACGGCGTGCAGGGTGTGGTGGCGCTCGGGGGCGTCGCGGGCGCCGCCGCGCAGCAGCGCGAACCGGTCCCGCAGCCCGCGGGCGATCTCGGCGACGGACATGACCCGGGTGCGGGCGGCGGCGAGCTCGACCGCGAGCGGCAGCCCGTCGAGGTGCGCGCAGAGCCGCTCGACCTCGGCCGCGGGCAGCTCGACGCGCGGGCGCGCGGCCCGGGCCCGCTGCCCGAACAGCTCGACGGCGGTGGCGAGGTCGAGCTCCGGCAGCGGGTACACCCACTCGGAGGTGAGCCCGAGCGGCGCCCGGCTCGTGACGAGCACGCGCAGCTCCCTGGTGAGCGCGACGAGCGCCCGCACGAGGTCGGCGGCCTCGGCGAGGACGTGCTCGCAGTTGTCCAGGACGAGCAGGGCCGGGCCGTCCCCCAGCGCCTGGGCGACGGCCGGCGGCCCCGCCTCCGCGGGGATGCCGAGCGCGGTCGCGACCGCGCCGGCCACGTCGGCGCCGACGCCGGCGAGCGGCACGAAGTGGACGGCCGGCTGCTCGGCGCGGCGCGCGACGGCCTGGGCCAGGCGGGTCTTGCCGAGGCCGCCGGGGCCGGCGACGGTGGTGACCCGGGACGTGCGCAGCAGGCTCAGCACGGCGGCGATGTCGTCGTCGCGGCCGAGCAGCGCGTTGGGCTCCTGGGCGACGCCGTGGCGCACGGCCGGCGCCTCCCCCTGCAGCAGCCGCCGCTGCAGGTCCTGCACGGCGGGGCCGGGGTCGGTGCCGAGCTCGTCGCGCAACGCGCGGCGGTAGCGCTCGTAGCGCTCCAGGGCCGCGGACGGTCCGGCGGTGGCGGCCTCGCAGCGCAGCAGTTCCAGCAGCACCTCCTCGTCGAGCGGGCGTTCGGCCGCGAGGGCGTGCAGGGCCTCCAGGGCCTCGGCGGGCCGGTCGAGGCGCGACCGGGCGAGCGCCCGGGCCCGGATCAGGGTCCGGTAGGTCCCCGCCCGCTCCCGCCGCAGGTCGCCGAGCGCGCCGGCGCCCCCGTCGCCGGGCTCCGGCGGCCCGAACGCCGCCAGGCCGGCCTCCGCGTGCTCGAGGGCCGCGGCGTGGTCGCCGGCGCGGGCGAGCCGGGTGGAGGCGGCGGCTCGGACGAGTACCGCCGCCGCATCGACCTGATCGTCACCGAGGGCCAGCCGGTAGCCGTTGGGGGTGCTGGCGATGGCGTCGCCGCCGAGCTGGGCGCGGGCCCGGAAGACCAGCACCTGCAGGGCCTTCGCCGGGTTCTCCGGCTGCTTGTCCGGCCAGATGCCCTCGACGAGCCAGCCGGTGCCGCAGCCGGTGCGCAGGTCCCGCGCGAGCAGGGCGAGCAGGTCGTGCAGGCGGCCACCGGTGATCTCGCGGCCGCGGTAGGCCACGCCCCGCAGGAGCGTGAGCTCGCTCGTCACCGCAGGCTTTCCGCTATCGCAGCCGACGGCGCGGACCCGGCCCCCAGGCGCGCGGCCTCGGCCAGGTGCCGATCGTCCACGCCGGAGATCGCGTCGGCCGCGGCCACCACCCGGAAGTCGCGCTCGCTGGCGCCGATGATTGCCGCGCGCGGGCAGTTCGGGAAGTTGCAGCCGGCCACGACGACGGTCGACACCCCCTGCTGGCGCAGGAACGCCTCGAGCCCGGTGCGGTGGAAGGCGCCCCAGCGCGGCTTCCACATCGCCCACTCGCCCGGCCCGAGCGGCTGGAACTCCCCGGCCAGCAGCTTGGGCGCGTCCAGCTCGGGCGCGCCCGGCGGCAGCAGCGCCGGCGCGATCTGCGAGCCCGGGCTTCCGGGCCGCACGATCGGCGCGCCCCCGTCGAGCAGCGTGCGCCGGGCCAGGTCGACGTCCTGCCCCTGGTACAGCCGGATCACGTGCACGATCGGCCGCCGGGCCCGGCGGAACGCGGCGGCGAGCGCGCCGACGACCGGCACCACGGCCGCCGTGCCCGGGATGGGGCTGGCCCCGCCCTCGATGAAGTCGACCTGCGTGTCGATCGTCAGGAGGGCGGCGCGATCCCACTCCGGCCGCGTCCAGGGGTCGGTGGTCATCACCGATTGATCATCCGCTGCATCTCCTCGGGGTACCGCTCGCCCTGGATCGTAATGCGCCGGGCGGCGTCGTCGAGGTCCGCGAGGTCGTCGGCGGTGAGCTCGACCCGCGCCGCGCCGACGTTCTCGGTGAGGCGGCCGACGTTGCGCGTACCGGGAATCGGCACGATCCACGGCCGTTGGGCGAGCAGCCACGCGAGCGCGACCTGCCCCGGCGTCGCCCCGCGGCGCGCGGCCACGGCCCCGACCAGGTCGACGAGCGCCTGGTTGGCCCGGCGGTTCTCGGCGCTGAAGCGCGGCAGCGTGCTGCGGATGTCGTCGTCGCCGAACGCCGCGCTCGCCTCGATCTTCCCGGTGAGGAAGCCGCGGCCGAGCGGGCTGAACGGCACGAAGCCGATGGCCAGCTCCTCCAGCACCGGCAGGATCTCGGCCTCGGGCTCGCGCCACCACAGGGAGTACTCGCTCTGCAGCGCCGCCACCGGCTGCACCGCGTGCGCACGGCGGATCGTCTGCACGCCGGCCTCGGACAGCCCGAAGTGGCGCACCTTGCCGGCCGCGATGAGCTCCTTGACCGTGCCGGCGACGTCCTCGATCGGCACGTCGGGGTCGACCCGGTGCTGGTAGAGCAGGTCGATCGTGTCGACGCCGAGCCGCCGGAGCTGCGCGTCGGCGACCTGGCGGATGTGCTCGGGGCGGCTGTCGAGGCCGCTCTGTTTCTTCTCGTCGAACGAGAACCCGAACTTCGTGGCTATGACGACCTGGTCGCGGTACGGCGCGAGGGCCTCCCCGACGACCTCCTCGTTGACGTAGGGTCCGTACGCCTCCGCGGTGTCGAACAACGTGACCCCGGCCTCGACGGCGGCCCGGATCACGGCGATGCCGTCGGCCCGGTCGGCGGCCGGCCCGAGCGCGTGGCTGATGCCCATGCAGCCGAGCCCGAGCGCCGACACCTCGAGCCCGTTGCCGAGCGTGCGCTTGTCCATGCTGTCCTCCTCCGTGCGGTTGCGCCCCCGACGCTAGCGTGTCCGGATGCTGGACGGACTCGACCGCATCGACTGGGGTGCGCTGGACCACGCCAACGGCCCCGCGACGGACACACCCGGCCTGCTGCGCCGGCTGCCCGACGAGGAGGCGTTGTCCGAGCTGTACGACACCATCTTCCTCCGGGGCACCGTGCACCCGGCGACCGTGGCCGCGGTGCCCTTCCTCGCGGAGCTCGCCGCGCCGGGGCGGGCCGAGCTGGTGTGGCTGCTCGGCGCGCTCGCGGACCCCGCCCACGCGGACGGCGACGTGTTCCCGGAGGTCAGCGCGGCGGTGGCGGCACACGCGCCGCTGTTCGCCGCGCTGCTGGACCACGCCGACGCCGGGGTACGCGAGTCGGCGGCCTACGCGGCGGCCCGGACCGGGGTGCCCACCGCACTGCTGACGGCGCGGCTGGCGGCCGAGGCCGACGCGGCCGTACAGGCGTCGCTCCTGCTCGCCCTGGATCTCGACGACGTACTCACGGCCGCGGTGCGGGACGGGCCGCCCGCGGCGTGCGCCGCGGCCGCGCTCGCCCGGGCCCGCGCCGGCCTCGGGCTGGTCGGTGCGGACGCGATCGTGGCGGCCCTCGACGCCGGAGCCGGCGTGGCGAACCGGTGGCGGCACCACGACGAGTGGCCGACCGAGCTCCTGACCGCCGTGACCGGGGACGAGGCCGAGGAGCTGGCGGCCCGGATGCTCCGCTCACCGGTGCCCGCCACCCGCGAGGCGGCGCTGCGGGCGATCTCGCAGCGCTGCGAGCGGTACCGCAGCGCTCCGGCCCGGCTCGTCCCACCGGCCGCGCCGGCCCTCGACGATCCCGAGCCCTCGGTGCGCGCGGCCGCGCTCCGGCTGCTGCGCCGGGCCGGGCGGGCGGCGGCGCCCTACGCCGACGCCCTGGCCGCACTGGCCGCCGAGCACCTCGACGCCGTACACACCCTCATGCTGCTGGGCGATCCGCGCTGGGTCGCCCACGACCCCGGCGACGCGTTCGACATCTTCCTCGTCCCCCTGGTGGTCGCGGCCGCCCGGGCGCGCCTGGCGGCCGACCCGGGCGACGCCGACTACCTCGCCCAGTTGCTCGCCGCATGGGGCGCGACCGAGGCGATCCCCGAGATCGTCGCCGCCGTCCCGCGAGCGGCTCTCCCGGCCGCGCTGGCGCTCCTCCGGCTCGGGCACGACGAGCCGGCCGCCGAGCCGTTGCTGCGGGCGTTCGCCACCCGCCACGGACACCTGAGCGCGGCCATGTCCGTGTGGCGGCTCACCGGCGACCCCTCGGTGATCGTCGCGGCGCTGCGGACCCGGCTGGCCGGATACGGCTGGCCCGGATGGCCCGGCATCGCCGCGCTCGCCGAGGTCGCCGGGGCGCTGCCCCCGCTGCTGCCCGAGGCCCGGTCCCTGCTCATCGGCGCGGCGGCGCGCAGCCATTCGGAGCGCGAGCGGCAGCTCGAGGCGGCGCTGATCGTCGCCGCGGCGGGGGATCCGGATGCGGCCCGGCCGACGGTCCTCGCGCTGGTGCGGCGCGGCGGCACCCTGGCCCGGACGGCGGCGGATTTCCTCGTCGAAGTCGGCGTGCCGCCCGAGGCGGTGCCGTTGCTGCGTGAGCGGCTCACCGACCCCTGGTGCCGGGTGGCCGCGGCCCGGGCGCTCGTGGCGGCCGGGGTTCCGGTCGCCGAGGTGACCGGTCCGCTCGTCGCCGGGATCGCCGGCTACACGGGCAGCTGCGGCCTGCCGGCCATTCGCGAGCTCAGGGCCGTGGATGCGGTGCCGGCGCTGCGAGCGCTCGCGGCGTCCGACGACCGCCGGCCGTGGACCAGCCTTCTCGACGGCGACGTCGTATGGGCGGACGAACGCCTGCAGGACGCCATCCGCTCCGCGATCGCGGAGCTGAGCGCGTGAACCGCACCGCACGGGGCATCCTGATCGCGATGATTCCCGTCGTGCTCCGGGGCGGCACGCCGTACCACGTGTACTCGAACTGACACACCGCCCCCTGTGCGATTGGACAGGCAAGTGCCGGCTTGCCTACGGTCGTGGCGTGAACGATGTCTTCGCCGCGCTCGCCGACGCCACGCGGCGGGCGATCCTCGACGAGCTGGGCGAGCGCGACGGGCAGACGTTGTTCGAGATCTGCGCGCGGCTGGCCAACCGGCACGGCATCGCCTCCTCGCGGCAGGCCATCTCGCAGCACCTCGACATTCTCGCCGAGGCCGGGTTCGTGCGCGCGGAGCGCAGCGGGCGGTACAAGTTCCATCACGTCGACTTCGCCCCGCTGCGCGCGATCGTCGAGCGCTGGCCCGTGCCCGGCGACGCCTCCGGAGCGCGCTGAGGCGGGGTTTACCAGTTCGTTTCACGGCATGTCTGGGCTGGTCGTGGGGGAAGTGGGATCATGCGCGCGTAACTATGCATTTACCTGGAGGTTCCATGGCCGAACGGCCGGTGGCGACACAGAGCCGTGTCGATCAGTTCTTCGAGATAACCAAGCGCGGCTCGACGATGAGCCGGGAGGTTCGTGGCGGCCTCGCGACGTTCTTCACGATGGCGTACATCGTGGTGCTGAACCCGCTCATCCTCTCCAGCGGCGTCGACAAGGCCGGCGGGCGGCTCGCGATCACCGCGCTGGCCTCGGGCACGGCCCTGGTCGCGGGCGTCATGACGATCCTCATGGGCGTGGTCGCCCGGTTCCCGCTCGCGCTCGCCGCGGGCCTGGGCGTCAACGCGCTCGTCGCCTTCGAGATCGCACCCCAGATGACGTGGGCCGACGCGATGGGGCTCGTGGTCATCGAGGGCGTGCTCATCACGATCCTGGTGCTGACGGGGCTGCGAACGGCGGTCTTCCGGGCGGTACCGACGCAGCTGAAGACCGCGATCGGGGTCGGCATCGGGCTGTTCCTGGCGCTCATCGGCTTCGTCGACGCCGGCTTCGTGCGCCGCGTCCCGGACGCGGCCAACACGACGGTGCCGGTCGGGATGGGCATCGGCGGCAAGCTCATCAGCTGGCCCGCGCTCGCGTTCGGCGTCGGGCTGCTGCTCACCGTGGTGCTGGTGGTACGCCGGGTGAAGGGCGCGATCCTCATCGGCATCCTCGCCTCCACGGTGCTCGCGATCATCATCGAGGCGATCGCCAAGGCGGGACCGTCCTTCGTGGACGGCAAGCCGAACCCGAAGGGGTGGAGCCTCAACGTGCCCACCCTGCCGGACAAGATCGTCGACAAGCCGGACCTGTCGCTGCTCGGGCACTTCAACGTGCTGCACTCGTGGCAGACGGCCGGGGTACTGGTGCCGCTGATGTTCGTCTTCACGCTGCTCATCACCGACTTCTTCGACACCATGGGCACGATGGTGGCGGTGGCGCAGGAGGGCGAACTGCTCGACGAGAACAACATGCCGCCCCGCACCCGGGAGATCCTGCTCGTGGACTCCCTCGCCGCGGCCGCGGGCGGCGCCGCCAGCACGTCGAGCAACACCAGCTACATCGAGAGCGCCTCGGGCGTGGCCGAGGGCGCGCGCACGGGCGTGGCGAGCCTCGTCACCGGCGTGCTCTTCCTGCTGGCGATGTTCTTCGCGCCACTGGTGACGGTCGTACCGTTCGAGGCGGCGTCGGTCGCCCTGGTGGTCGTCGGGTTCCTCATGATGACCGCGGTGCGCACCATCGACTGGTCGGACTACGACATCGCGTTGCCGGCGTTCCTCACCATCGTGATCATGCCCTTCACGTACTCGATCTCCAACGGCATCGGCGCCGGGGTCATCTCCTACGTGGTGGTCAAGCTGGTCGGCGGCAAGGCGCGGGAGGTGCACCCGCTGCTGTACGGCGTCGCGGCGCTCTTCGTCATCTACTTCCTGCGCGGGCCCATCGAGTCGGTGTTCTGAGCGAACCGGTCCCATCGCAGCCCCGTGATCGGGTCGGACGCGGACTGCCGCTCCGGGCCGTAGTCGAGGGTCTCGGCGATCTGGCGGGCCCGGCGCCAGGCCTCCTCGGCCGGCCCGGGCTCGCCGGCGGCCTCGTGGGCGTCGCCGAGGTTGGCCAGCAGCGCCGCGGCGTGGTGCAGGTTGCCCGCCTTCAGGCACAGCTCGATCCCGCCCCGCAGGTAGTCCTGCGCGATGTCCCACTGCCCCAGGCAGCCGTGGATCTCGGCGAGGTTGGCCACGATGGCCGACCCGCGCTGCCAGTTGCCGGTCCGGCGGTGCAGCTCCAGGGCCTGGTGGCCGAAGTCGAGGGCCTGCCCGTAGTCGCCGAGCACCATGTGCCCGTACGCGAGGCCGTTGAGGGTGATGGTCTGGCCGCGGGTCTCGCCGGTGCGGCGGAACAGCTCGAGCGCCTCCCGCAGCAGCGCGATGGTCTCCTCCGTGCGCCCCTGGCTGCCGTGGATCAGGCTCAGGTTGTGCAGGCAGTAGCCCTCGTGCACGGTGTCGCCGAGGCCGCGGAACAGGTGCAGGGCGCGCCGGAGGTGGTCCTCGGAGCGGTCGTGCTCGCCCCGGATCAGCCGCGCGTAGGCGAGCCCGCGGTGCGCGGCGGCCCGGGCGGCCGGGTTGCGGTCGCGGTTGGCCGCCTCCAGCGCCGCCTGCTGCAGCCGGAGCTGGTCGTGGAAGTGGCCCTGGCCGACCAGGAACGCCTGCAGCACCCGGGCGAGCTGCCAGGCGTGGGCCGGGAACGCGGCGACGGCCTGGACGGCCGCGGCGGCCAGCGCCGACCGCTCGGCGGCCAGCCAGGCCAGCGCGGCCTCGCTGCCGCTGAACGTCACCGCGGACGGGCCGGGCCGGGTCGTCGGCGTCGTGACGAGGTCGCTCAGCTGCGTGCCGATGGCGACGGCGGCGGCGTGCGCGGTGCTCAGGTAGTGGTCGAGCAGCCGGCGCAGGGCGGCGTCGCGCTCCTGCACGGTGTCGGTGACCTGGCCCAGCTCGGCGGCGTAGGCGTGCAGCAGGTCGTGGAAGACGTACCGGCCGGGCGTGGGCTCGATGAGCAGGTGGCCCTGCACCAGCTGGGCCAGCAGGGGCCGGGTCTGCGCCGCGGACCGCCCGGCGAGGGCGGCGGCCGCGGCGAGGCCGATGTCCGCGCCGGGTTCGAGCACGCCGAGGAGGCGGAAGAGCCGCGCGGCGTCCGGGCCCAGGATGCGGTACGACCAGGAGAAGACCGCCCGCACGTCGGTGCTCGCGTCGTCCCCGGCGAACGGGTCCAGGCGGTGCTCGGTGCGCTCCAGCTCGTCGGCGACCGCGGCCAGCGACAGCCCGGGGTTGACGGCGAGGCGGGCGGCCACGATGGACAGGGCCAGGGGCAGCCCGGCGCAGCGCTCCAGGATGCGCGCGGCCGCGTCCGGCTCGGCGTCGGCCCGCCCGGCCCCGGCGCGGCGGGCGAGCAGCTCCCGGGCCTCGCCGGCCGAGAACAGCTCCAGCGGCATCGGGCGGGCGCCGTCGGCGGCGACGAGCCCGGCGAGCCGGTTGCGGCTGGTCACGAGGACGCAGCCGCCGGAGGCGCCGGGCAGCAGCGGGCGGACCTGCTCGGCGTCGCGGGCGTTGTCGAGCACGACGAGCACCCGGCGTTCGGCCAGCAGGGTTCGGTACGCGTTCATGCGCGCCTCCGCCCCCGGGGGGATGCGCTCCGGCGGCAGGCCGAGCGCGTCGAGGAACTCGCGCAGCACGTCGAACGGCCCGGCGGGCGGGGCGACCGGGTCGAAGCCGCGCAGGTTCGCGTACAGCTGCCCGTCGGGGAACCGCTCGCGGACCCGGTGCGCCCAGTGCACGGCCAGCGTGGTCTTGCCGATGCCCCCGCCGCCGCTGATCGCGGCGATCGGCATGGCCGCGCCGTCGCCGGACGGCACGAGCGCGTCGAGCCGGCCGAGCCACGCCGACCGGCCGGTGAAGCCGGCGGTCGCGGGCGGCAGCTGGCGCGGCACGGCCGGATCGGCGTCCGCGGGCCCGGCGGCCCGGGCCGGCGAGGGCGCGGCGGCCCGGGCCGGCGGCGGTTCGGTGGTCGCCGCCGGCGGCGCGAGCGGCTCGTCGCGCAGCACCGACAGGTGCAGGTCGCGCAGCGGCGGGCTCGGGTCCAGGCCGAGCTCGCCGGCGAGGAGCCGGCGCGTCTCCTCGAACACCGCGATCGCCTCGGCGCCGCGCCCGGTGCCGATGAGGGCCCGCATGAGCTGGCCGCGGAACGTCTCGCGCAGCGGGTGCCGCCCGGTCAGCGCCCGCAGCTCGGCGACGATGCCGTCGGCGCGGCCCAGCGCCAGCTCGGCCTCGAAGCGCCGCTCGAGGGCCTGCAGGCGCAGCTCCTCGAGCCGGGCGATCTCGGCGGCGAGCACCGGCACGTCGCCGAAGCCGGCGAGCGCCGGGCCGCGCCACAGGGCCAGCGCGCGGGCGAAGGCCAGCGCGGCCCGTTCCCGGTCGTCGGCGAGCCGGGCGTCGTCGCCCTCGGCGAGCCGGGCCCGGAACCGCTCGAGGTCGAGCTCGTCGGGGCGCAGGGTCAGCACGTACCCCTCGGGCCGCCGCGCGATCCGCTCCCCGCCGAGCGCCCGGCGCAGGTGGTGGACATGGACCCGCAGGCTCGCCTCGGCCTGCCGGGTCGCGGCCCCGCCCCACAGCGCCTCGGCGAGCACGTCGACGGAGACGGGCCGGTTGGCCTGGGCGGCAAGGACCGCGGCGAGCACGCGCCGCTTGCGCCCGGCCAGCTCGGCCACGCCGCCACCGTCGGTCACGATCTCCATGGGGCCGAGCAGATCGAACCTCATGCGCACCGTTCTACAGCATGGGCCGGCCTACTTCGGCGTGGTCGGCGAGTCGAGCCAGGTGTTGATGAGCGCCGTGAAGTCCTTGCCGGTGTGCTGGTTGACGAACGCGATGAAGCCGGCGCGGTCCTGCGCGGTGCCGCGCTGCTGCCGCACCCAGTCGGTGCCCAGCGCGAAGAACGCGGCGTCGCCGATCTGCTTGTGGATCTGGTGCAGCATGAGCGCCGGGCAGATGTACACGTTGCTCTCGGCGAAGCTGTCCGCCTTGGGCTTGCCGGGCGGGCCGAGGCGCTGGCGCAGGCGGGCGTCGGCGGTGCGGGCCCAGTCCTCCCACTGCTTCACGGTGACCTTGTCACGCTCGTTGGTGTAGAGGAACTGGGCGTACTCGGCCCAGCCCTCGTTGAGCCACAGGTCGTTCCAGTTCGAGGTGGTGACCGCGTCGCCGAACCACTGGTGGGCGTACTCGTGCAGCAGGTCGCCGTCGAAGCCGGAGCGGAAGTCGGCGTCGCTGCCGTAGTCGGGCAGGCCCATGGTGATCATCTGCTGGGTCTCCATGCCGGAGGCCGACGGGACCATGAGCACGCCGCCGCTGTCGAACGGGTACGGGCCGAAGTGCTTGGTCAGCCAGTCCAGGTACTGCGGGGACTTGCGCAGGTACGGCAGCGCCTTGTCGTCGACGCCGGGCCGGTACCAGTAGCTCAGCGCCACCCCGCCGGGGCCGGCCGCGGTCTCCTGCGTGTACTTGCCGACGGCGAGCGTCGTGAGGTAGGCGGCGACCGGGGTGGCCGAGGCGTAGCGGAACAGGTTGCCCTCGTGGCCCTTCGGGCTGCCGCTCGCGATCGCCGACCAGCCCTCGGGGACGGTGACGGCGATGTCGTACAGCGCCTTGTCCGACGGCTGGTCGTTCGCCGGGTACCAGGTGCTCGCCCCGTACGGCTCCTGCATCGTCCACAGTGCACCGTCGGCGGTCACGGTGAGCCCGAGCGGCTCGGAGTCCTCGCGGTGCGAGGGCATCGGGACCGTGGCGGGGGTGCCGTGGTACCGCACCACGAGCTCCGCCGGCTTGTCCTTGGCGACCTTCCCGGCGACGGTCAGCTTGGTGTCCGCGACCGTTCCGGTCACGGCGGCGCCGTCGAGCGTCACGCCGTCGATGGTGTACGCCTTCGAGAAGTCGAGCTTCACCTCGCTCAGATCCGCGGCGGCGCGCAGCTGGACCGTGGCCGTGCCGGTGAGCGTCTTCGTGTCCGGCCGCCAGGCGAGGTCGAGTCCATAGTGGAGCACGTCGACGCCGGGGTTGCCGTAGCCGGGGTACACCGGGTCGGCGACCGGTGCCGAGCGCCCGGCCGCGTAGCGCTCGAAGTCCGGCGCGGACGGGCTCGGCGCGGCGCTCGGGCCGCGGCTCGACGCGGGGGCCGCCGGCTCCTTGTCGCCGGTGCAGGCGCCGGTCGCGAGGACGGCGGCGATGACGAACGGTATCCAGGTGCGGTTCACGACTGGAAATAATCGCGCAGCGAACGGATCTTGTCGCCCGACATTCGGAAGATCTGCACGAGCGACACCGTTGTCGAGCCGTCCGGGCCGTCCAGGACGGCGTCGATCTCCGCGATGAACACGTCGGGGTCGGCGGTGTCGTGCAGCACGTAGCCGGTCGCGCCGGCGTTCAGCGTCCCCTCGGGCCCGGGCCGCGCCTGGATGGCCCGCACCCCGGTCTCGATCGCGTCGCGGCCCACGAGCCGGAGCCCCTCGACGGGGGCCTCATAGACGCCGTCGTCGGTGAACAGGTCCGCGACGGCCGGGGGGTTCCTCGTGATCGCGCCCGCGTAGACGTACCGCTGAAAGATCTCCTGATGCGAAAGGGTCACTTTCTCCATGCTAGGACCCGCTGGCCAACGTGTAACACATCGGTTACGCTTCCCCGGTGGACGAGGTGGCCGCGGCCATTGCCGATCCCGTGCGGCGGCGGATTCTCGAGGCGCTGCGTGACGGGCCGGTCACGGCCGGGCGCATCGCGGCCGAGTTCCCGATCAGCCGGCCCGCGATCAGCCGGCACCTGCGCGTGCTGCGCGAGAGCGGGCTCGTCCGCGACAGCGTGGTGGGCCGGGAGCGGCACTACGAGCTCGACCTCGCCGCGCTCGGGGAGCTGCGGCAGTGGATCGAGCGGCTCACCGACCGGGGCGCGGCCTGGGAGCGGCGCTTCGACGCCCTGGAGACCGAGGTGTACCGCGCCCGCCGCGACCGGCGGCGGCGAGACGACATAGAGAGCGAGAGTGGCATGAACGGTACGGAGCGCAGCGGAGTGGCCGGGCATCAGGAAGCACAGCTTGACGCTCAGGTTGACGCTCAGGCCGCCGACGAGCGCAGCGAGGAGGTGGCATGAGCGGGCAGCTGATCCCGACGGATGACGGGTACGACCTCGTCATCACGCGGACGTTCCGGGCCGGCATCGACGACGTGTGGGCGAGCGTGACCGAGCCCGAGCGCAGCGCGCGGTGGTTCGGGCCCTGGGAGGGCGACGCCGCGCCCGGGCGGACGATCAAGGTGCGGATGGTCCAGGAGGAGGGCGAGCCCGTCATGGACCTGCGCATCGACGCGTGCGAGCCGCCGCGCCGGCTGGCCGTGTCCGGCGCCGAGGAGTCCGGCGGCTGGCGGATGGAGGTGCTGCTGACCGAGCGCGGCGACACCACCGAGCTGCGGTTCGTGCACCACCTCGACTCCGCGGACCAGGTCGGCGAGATCGGGCCGGGCTGGGAGTTCTACCTCGACCTGCTCGTGGCCGCCCGCGAGGGCACGGCACCGAAGACGTTCGAGGACTACTACCCGGCGATGAAGCCCTACTACGAGTCGCTCAGAGCTGGCTGATCCGCACGAGGTTGCCGGCCGGGTCCCGGACCGCGCAGTCGCGCACGCCGTAGTCCTGGTCGATCGGCTCCTGCACCACGTCGGCGCCGCTGGCCTGGACGCGGTCGAAGGTCCCGGCCAGGTCCTCGGTGGCGAGCACGATCGTGGCGTAGCTGCCCTTGGCCATCAGCTCGACGATCGTGCGCCGCTCGTCGTCGGTGAGGCCGGGCTCGATCGCGGGCGGGTACAGCACGATGGACGTCTGGGGCTGGTCCTTCGGCCCGATCGTGATCCAGCGCATCCCGCCGTAGCCGACGTCGTTGCGCAGCTCGAAGCCGAGCGCGTCGCGGTAGAACGCCAGCGAGGCCTCGGGGTCGTCGGCCGGCAGCAGGGTCTGGTGGATGATGACACTCATGGGCTCACGTTAGACGTCGCGGCCGGGCGCGACTTCTCGATTCCTGATCGGTCGCATGATCTGTTTGGCCACGCAGTGCGGGATGCCCCGGGCGTCCTCGGCGGCCTTGCGGCGGTACGTACTCGGCGACATGCCGACGAGCTCGGAGAAGCGGGTGCTGAACGTGCCGAGCGAGGAGCAGCCGACCGCGAAGCAGACCTCGGTCACCGACAGGTCGCCCCGGCGCAGCAGGGTCATGGCGCGCTCGATGCGGCGGGTCATCAGGTAGCTGTACGGCGACTCTCCGTACGCGGCACGGAACACCCGGCTCAGGTGCCCCGACGACAGGTGCACGCCGCGGGCGAGCGCCTCCACGTCGAGCGGCTGCGCGTAGTCGCGGTCGATGCGGTCGCGGACGCGCCGCAGCAGTGCGAGTTCGCGCAGCCTGGGGTCGGTGTTCACCCGACCAGGATGCCACTACGTGCGTTCAGTAGGTGCGGTGGTGGCACCAGCCGCGGGCCGCGCGGGTGTTGAGCAGGATCACGAAGAGCAGCGGGAACGCGACGGAGACGAGCGTCGCGGCGTAGGCCGCGCCGGTGACGTACCCCTGGTAGACCCCGCCGAGCACGCTCAGCCCGTTGAGCAGGGTGAGCAGCACGCGGACCCAGTTGCGGCCGTTCTGCAACTTGCGGCCGAGCACGATCGCGATGAGGCCGACGAGGCCGATGGTGCCGATGACCGTGTACGTCGCGACGGTGAGCGTGCCGGGGCGCACCGTGACGCCGCCGTAGCCCGCGGGCAGGTCCCACCCCGGGGCGACGCGGGCCGCCGCGAGGGCGAGCAGGGCGGCCGCGCCGAGCATGAGGACGCCGCCCAGGTACTGGAAGATGGCCACGACGTGCAGAGAGATCGGGGCCGTGGTGCGGACCGGGTAGGGGTGCCACGCCTGCTGCGGCTGGTATGCGTACGCCATGTGACAAGCCTGTCGCGCCCCCGGCCGGCGGGAATCCCCGATTCATGCCACGACCGGTCCGACCCATCTGGCCGCTTTCGTTTCAAGTTTTCCTCAAGGTCCGGATTGCGACCTGGGATCCGCGCGCCGGCACCGCTTAGGGTCGCCGGGGCCGTTGTCGGGGGAGGCAAAGTTCGTGGGACGTATGAGATCGATGCTCGCCGCGCTCGTCGGGGTGGCGGTCGTGGCCGGCGGGTGCGGCACGACACCGGCTAACGGCGGCGACGAGGGCCGGCCGATGGTCGTCCGCCTCTACGGCTCCGACGCGAACATGACGAACTCGCTCGCGGACAAGCTCAAGGACGCCCCCGCGATCCTGTCGGGCATGGTCGGCACCGCGCCGCTGCTCGAGCTGCCGGCGTCGTTCAAGGAGCGGCTGCGCGGCGTGGACCCGTCGCTGGCCGACTACGGCTACGCCGCCGAGGCCTACGACGCGGTGCTGCTGGCCGGGCTGGCCGCCGAGTCCGCGCGCTCCACGGACGCGCCGGCGATCGCGAAGTACATGGTCGGCGCCTCGACCTCCGGCACCGTCTGCGACGACCCGGCGGCGTGCCTGGCCCTGGCCAAGGCGGGCAAGGACTTCGCCTACCGCGGCGTGTCGATGCGCCGCAGCGGCTTCACCGACGCGGGCGAGCCGTCCTCGGCCTCCTACGGCGCGCTGCACTTCAGCCGGAGCAACACGGTCAACGACAACCTGACCGAGTACATCGGGGCCGGCGACCCGGCGAGCGCCTCGGCGGAGCCGCCCCCGCCGTACACCGCGTACCCCACCGGCAACGCGAAGAAGCGCATCGCGGCGCTGAAGGTGGGCGGGCTCATGCCGCACACGGGCCGGCTGGCCTTCCGCAGCGCCCCCCGCTTCGCCGGGGCGCGCCTCGCCGTGGCCGACCTCAACGCGGCCGGCGGCGTGATCGGCCAGCCCGTCGAGTGGGTCGACGGCGACGACGGTACCGACGAGAAGGTCGCCGCGGCGACGGTGGACCGCTTCGTGGGGCTCGGCGTGCAGGTCATCATCGGCGCGTCCTCGTCGAGCGTCACCAAGGCCATGATCCCGAAGGTCGCCGCGGCGAACCGCATCCTCATCTCGCCGTCGTCGACCTCCGACGAGCTGTCCACCGTCGCCGACAACGGCCTGTTCTTCCGCACCGCCCCGCCGGACACGCTGCAGGCCCGGGCCCTGGCCGACGTCATCATGCGCGACGGCCCGCACCGCGTGACGATCGTGGCCCGCGAGGACGCCTACGGCCTGGGCCTGCAGAAGAACGTCAAGGCCGACCTGCTCACCGCGGGCATGACGGACGCGGCGGTGGACCTGGTGTCGTACCCCACGACGACCGAGGACTATGCGGGCGTCGCGGCGCGCGTGCGCCTGAACGCCCCCGACGGCGTGCTGATCCTGGGGTACGACGAGACGGCGCTCATCGTGAAGGCGCTGGCGGCCCGGAACGTCGGGACGGCCGAGTCCCTGGGCGGCTGACCCGCTATCGGCGCAGCTCGACCGGCGCGCGCGGGACGCCCGTGGCGTTGGGCTTGCCGGTGCCCGTCTCGATGAGCCCGCGCAGGCTGTCGGTGACGTAGAAGCGCCAAGACGTGGAGCAGTCCTCGTAGCACTCGTACCGCGGGACGAGCCCCCGGTGCGTGAAGCGGACCTCGGTGCCGGTGGGCGTCGGGGTCAGGTCGAACTCGATCGTCGTGTCCACCCACTCCTGCGGGTCGGCGCCGGCGCTGAAGTAGTTCTCCAGCACGCGCCAGGCGACGCGGCGGGCCGGGACCGCCTCCTCCACGCGGATGCGGCAGCGGTGCAGGTCCTCGTAGTGGTAGGCGAACTCGTCGCCCTCGTGGACGGTCGGGCCCTCGATCTCGCTCGACCACCAGGCGTGGGGGTCGGTGATCGCGGCGTACACCAGCGGCGGTTCGCGGTCGATCGTGAACGTCTCGGTGAAGTCCTCGGTGCTCATGGGTTCCTCCGGTTGAGATGCTCGGTGAGCGCGTCGAGGCGGTCGTCCCAGTCGCGCGCGAGGGCGGCCAGGAACTGTTGCGCGATGCGCATCGGGGCGGAGCTGAGGCGGTACCGCACCCGGCGGCGCTCCCCCGGCTCGGCCGTCACCAGGCCGGCCTCCGACAGCAGGGCCAGGTGCTTGGCGATCGCCTGCCGCGTGATGGGCAGGCGGTCGGCCAGGTCCGTCGCCGTGGCCGGGCCGCCTTGGGCGAGCGCGGCGAGGATGCCGCGCCGCGACGGGTCGGCCAGGGCGACGAAGACCTGCTCGGCGATCGCCTCGATGTCAGGCGGCATTGAGGTATTCGACCAACTCACCCAGCTCGTGCTTCCACCCATCGGTGTTGCTCTCGAACGCCTTACGGTACGCATCCTCGGTCAGCTGGGCGAAGCCGGACTCGATCATCCGCAGCCGGGTGCCGGCGCCGGCGGGCTCGAGCGTGAACTCGACGTACGTGCGGCGGGGGTCGTCGGCCGCGAGGCCGTTGATGCCCCAGGTGAATGCGAACAGCGCCGGCTCGTCGACGCGCTCGATGTGCAGGGTGGCCTGGTCGCCGCTGTCCCAGGTGAGCTTGGCCTCGCCGCCCTCGCGCAGGTCGACGGTGGCGCCGTTGCCGAACCAGGTGCCGAGGCCCTCGGCGGTGGTGAGCGCGGCCCAGACCTTGGCCGGCGGCTGGACGAGCTCGACGGTGCGCTCGATGCGATCGGGAAACGCCATGACGACCTCCAGTGAGTAGCAACTCCTCGGTTGCTACTCACGCTATTGCAACCGAACGGTTGCGTCAAGGGTGCGCCAGAAGACCGCGCGCCGCTACGCTGGCGGCGTGACCGGCAGTGACGAGCCGCGGATTCACCCGGCAGAGGCGCCGCGCGCGCGGTTTTCGGTGCGGTTCAACCATGTGTACCGGTCGGAGGGCTTCGGGCACCTCGCCGTCTGGTTCGCCGGCGGGCGCGCCGGGCGCGTGACGATCCTCGTCGGGCTCGACGATCCGCCGACCGAGTTCGCCGGGGAGGTCACCGCCGAGATGCCGAGCTCGTGCTCGGCGATGATCCGGCCCGGCGAGTACTGGACGGTCAGCTACGGCCGGCGCGACAACGGCGGGTTCAAAGGCCTGTTCACGCCCATGTGACGAGCGCCCATGTGACGAGCGCCCAGGTGGTGAGCCTCAGAGGTCAAGCTCGGCGGCCAGCTCGTCGGGGGCGCGCATCCGCCAGGCGTCGGTGATCAGCTCCGCCAGGCGGGCCGCGTCGACGGTCTCCAGGCGGAGCATGACCAGCGGGAAGCCGTCGTACCCGGGGTTGGTGAAGAACCGCGCCGGCTCGCCGAGCAGCAGCGCCTGCTTCTCCGCCTCGTCGCCGACGTACAGGACGGCTACGTCGGTGCGGATGACCCTCGGCTTGCCCGGGAGGCGCTCGGGGTAGGACCAGACGAAGCCCTTGTTCGCCACCCGGAAGTCGAAGCCCTCGCTGTCGATCTCCACGACGTGCGGGAGGCCGAGCGCGATCCGGCGCACGTCGTCGGCGTCTGCCATGGGCTCACCCTACGACCCCGTTCAGCACCACCGGCGACGGCGGCACCGGCGCGGCCGCGGGCGGCGCGATCCGGCCCGGCCACCACATCCGGTCGCCCAGGTCGAGGGTGAGCGCGGTGACGAGGATCGAGCGGACGACCAGCGTGTCCAGCAGCACCCCGAACGCGACCGCGAAGCCCAGCTCGGCCGCGAAGACCAGCGGCAGCGAGCCCATCGCGGCGAAGGTGCCGGCCAGCACCAGGCCCGCCGAGGTGATGACCCCGCCGGTCGCGGACAGGCCGGTCAGCGCGCCCCGGCGGGTGCCGTGCCGGCGGGCCTCCTCCCGCACCCGGGTCACCAGGAAGATGTTGTAGTCGATGCCCAGGGCGACCAGGAACACGAACGCCAGCAGCGGGAACGACGACTCGGCCCCGGCGAAGCCGAACACGTGGTTGAACACGAGGCTGCTCACCCCGAGCGCCGCGCCGAAGGACAGCACCACCGTCGCCATGAGCAGCAGCGGCGCGACCACCGCGCGCAGCAGCAGGGCGAGGATCAGCAGCACCGTGACGAGCACGATCGGGATGATGAGCCGGTCGTCGCGGGCGGCGGCCTGCTGCGTGTCGAGGCCGACCGCGGTGTTGCCGCCCACGAGCGCCCCGGTGCCGCGCACGGCCGCCCGGGCGCGTTCCACCGTGCGCATGGCCTCGGTGCTGCCGGGGACGTCGCGCAGCTCGCCGAGGATGAGCGCGTCGCCGTCGCGGGTCACCGGCGGGGCGACCGACGCGACCCCGGGCACCCCGGCCAGTACCGCGGCCACCCGATCGGCGGCGTCGGCCCGGACCACCACGTAGACGGGGTCGCCGGCGCCGGCCGGGAAGTGCCGGGCCTGGACCGCCTCGCCGGCGGCCATCTGCGGCGTGCCGGTGAACTGGTCCTTGTTGGACAGCCCGTCGGCGCGCAGGCCCAGCACCCCCAGCGCCAGCACGGCGAGGACGAGCGCGGTGCCGGCCCACACCGCCCGGGGGCGCCGCTGCAGGGCGTGGCCCAGCCGCCGCCAGACGCGGTCGCGGGGGACCCGGGCGCCGCCGGGCCAGAAGATCCAGCGGCCGCAGATCACCAGCAGGGCCGGCATCAGGGTGAGCATCGCCACGAGCCCGACCAGGATGCCGATCGCGCACGCCGGGCCGAGGCCGCGGGTCGAGTTGAGCGAGGCCAGGGTGAGCAGCATCAGGCTCACCGCGACCGTCGCGGCGCTGGCGAGGATCGCCGGGGCCGAGCGCCGCAGCGCCACCGCCATGGCCGCGTGGCGGTCCTCGTGGCGCTGGAGCTCCTCGCGGTACCGCGACGTCAGCAGCAGCGCGTAGTCGGTCGCGGCCCCGAAGACCAGCACCACGAGGATGAAGCTCGTCTGCTTGTTGACGATCAGCCCGGCGTGCTCGGCGAGCAGGTAGATCAGCGCCTCCGCCGCGGCGAGGGCGCCCCCGGCCGTGAGCAGCGGCAGCAGGGGCAGCGCCGGGCTGCGGTACGTCAGCAGCAGGATCGCCACCACGACGATCGCGGTGATGGTGGTCAGGCCGCCCGCCTCGCCGAAGGCCTTGATGGAGTCGGAGGCGTACCCGGCCGGCCCGGCGACGTGGAACCCGAGCCCGTTCGCGTCCGCCCGGCCCACGGCGGTGAGCGCGTCGACGACGGCGCCGATGCCTTCCCAGCCGGTGCGGTCCTTGTGTACCTGCACGACGATCTGGATCGCCGCGCCGTCCGCGGACTCGTCCGGGCCCTGCGGGGTACCGACGACATTCGCGATGCGCGTGAACGCCACGGCGTCGGCCCGGGCCTTGGCGCGGTCGGCGTCCGTGACCCCGCCGGGGCGGTCGTAGACGACGACGGCGGGCAGGGTGTCGGCGGGCTGGAACTTCGCGGCCCGCGCGACCACCTCGGTCGACTCCGCGTTCGCGGGCAGCCAGGCCGCGTTGTCGTTCTGCTCGGCGTCGCCGAGCCGCCCCGCGAGCATGGCCGCGGGGATCAGCAGCAGGACCCAGACGGCGACGACGACCCACTTGGCCCGCCGCCCGGCCACGAGCTCAGCCCACATGCGACAGCTTCTCCGGGTTCGCCACGACGTAGATGCCGCAGACCTGCTGGTCGTCCGGGGTGAGGTCGAGCACGACGACGGCGTACGGGTCGTCGCCGGCCAGCAGCAGCGCCGACGGGTCGCCGTTGGTGCGCCGGTACGCGACCCGCAGCCCCGGCCCCGGGCGCGCGGCCAGCGCGGCCAGCAGCCGGGCCACCTTCTCGCGGCCCTGCATCGGGCGGCTGCCGCCGGCGCCCTGGGCCCCGCCGTCGCCCCACAGGGTCACCTCGGGCGCCAGCAGCTCCAGCAGCGCCTCCAGGTCGCCGCCGAGCGTGGCGGCGAGGAAGCGCTCGGTGACCTGCCGGCGCACCTGCGGGTCGGGCTCGTACCGCGGGCGCCGGGCCTGCACGTGCTCGCGGGCGCGGTGGGCGAGCTGGCGCACGGCGGCGGGGCTGCGCCCGAGGATCTCGGCGATCTCGGTGTGCGCGTAGCCGAAGACCTCGTGGAGCACGAACACCGCGCGCTCCAGCGGCGTCAGGGTCTCCAGCACGACCAGCAGCGCCATGGAGACGGACTCGGCGCGCTCGACCGCGTCGGCGCCGTCGGCGGTGTCGCCGGCGACGAGCGGGCGCACGATCGGCTCGGGCAGCCACGGCCCGACGTACGTCTCCTTGCGCCGGGTGATGGTGGCCCGCTGGGCGAGCGCCCGGTTGACGGCGACGCGGACCAGGTACGCGCGCGGGTTCTCCACCGGCTCCGCGCCGGCCGAACCGGCGCGGCCGGTCCACGCCAGCCAGGTCTCCTGCAGCACGTCCTCGGTGTCGGCGACCGAGCCGAGAATGTTGTACACCACCGAGAACAGCAGTTCCCGGTGGTCGCTGAACACGTCGGGCATCGTGGTGTACCTCCTGTTGCGGTTGCCTCCTGAGAGCGCCGCCGCCATCGCAGTGTGATGCCGCGGGCCGGATTGTGACCGGGGTCTCAGCCGGCGCGGTAGCCGACGCCGGCCGCCCGGAGCCGGGCGAGGTCCTCGGGGCCGATCCCGCGCCCGGCGAATCGCTCCACCGCGACGAGGCCCTTGCCCGGGCGCTCGCCGGACCGGGCGAAGTCGAGGCCGTCGAGCACCCCGTCCAGCTCCTGTGGCCACTCCTCGCGCCCCCACGGCTCGTGCTGGGCCAGGATCCGGCCGCGCTCGGCGAAGGAGAGCCGGGTGAGGCCGTTGACGTTCCAGTACATGCTGGCCGCCCGGCCCCCGGCCGACGCGGCCACCAGCACCTCCCGGTGCGAGCCCGCGTACCCGTTGTTCTCCACGGCGAGCACCGCGTCGCCGGCGTCGAGGACCATAACCTGGTCCTGCGCGTCGTCGCGCAGCGGCTCGGGCCCGTCCGGGTCGCCGCCGAACGCGCGCACCACGTCGGCCGCCGTCGCGCCGGTGACGACCGTGACCGTCGCCGCGTGCCGCAGCTCGCTGCGGCGCAGCCAGCGGTAGGCGTACTCGGGCCCCCGGACCCGCTCGGGCTCGGGCTCGCCGCGCAGCCGGTGCCCGACCCGGTCGGTGCTCCGCCAGAGGATCGGCGGCGCCGCCGGGGCGGCCCAGACGACGAGCCGGTGGTGCTCGAACTCGGCGTCCCCGTCGTCGCGCCCGCTCGCGTACACCCGCACCCGATAGTCCCCCGGCCACGGCGGCGTCTGCCGGCCCAGGCTGCCGAGCGCGGCGTGGCCCTCGGCGGCGTGCCAGCTCACCTCGGCGACCTCCTCCCAGTCCCAGCCGTCGGCCGGCTCGTCGGGGAACGGCGCCGGGGGCTCGGCGAGCACGACCAGCGTGACACGCAGCCAGCCCTCCGCGATCCCGGTCCGTACGATCGCGCCGCCGTCGGTACCGGCGACAATGCCCGTGGCCGAAAAGTCCGCCTCGCCCGGCAGGTCGCGCTCGGCCAGGGCGAACCGGTGCCCGCGCACCTGGACCGAGCCGCCCGCGCGGCGCGGCAGCAGGTACTCGGCGCGCACCTTGGCCAGCAGCGCGCCGGCGTAGGCGGCCGGCACGGGCGTCTCCCGCAGCAGCCGCGCGGCGGCGCCGAGCCCGAGCCCGACGGTCGCGGCGGCGGCGTCCACGAACCCCGGCGGGTCCACCTGGTGTACCACCGCGCCGGCGACGGCCACGCCCAGCGCGATGTGCACGGCGCCGTGGGCGGCCGCGATCGCCGCCTCGCCGCCTTCGGCCTCGCCTGCGACCGCCAGCAGGGGCGCGACGGCCGGGTCGGCCGCGAGCGCGCGGACCAGGGCGGCGATGTGGTCGGCGACGCCCTTGCGGAACCCGTCGAGCCGCCGCGCGGCCGCCAGCGCCGCGCTCTCGCCGCCGATGGTGGCGAACCCGTACTGGTGCGCCCGCGGCGGTCGCTGCACCTCCTCCCCGGCCAGGTTCGCCTCGACGGTCCAGTCATGCCGGGCGACGAACCGCTCCAGCGCGCCGAGCAGCCGCTCCGCCGTGAGCTCGTCCACGCCCGGCCCGGGCCGGCCCGGCCGCGTCCGGGGGCGCGCCGACGGATCCTCGGGCGCGTTGAGGCGGCCCAGGGCGCCGGCCGGCCCGGGCGGCACCAGCTCGACGATCGCCGGAATGGTGCGGACGGCCAGAGCAGCAAGATCATGCATCGTTCGCTCCCCGATCGCTGTGCGCCGAACGTCTGTAGATTCGGGATTATGCCGACTTTCACCACCGGAGACGGGGTCCGCCTGCACTACGAGGACGAGGGGCACGGCCGCCCGGTGGTCCTCGTCGCCGGCTTCTGCGCGCCGCTGGAGAGCTGGGAGCTGCTGCAGAGCCACGCCGAGCAGGACTGGCGCGACGTCGTCGCGCGCCTGCAGGTGCCGAGCCTGTTCATCGCGGGCCGCGACAGCCAGCTCTGGCCGTGCGAGCACGCCACCGCCGCCGCGGCGACCAACCCCCTCGCGCAGGTCGTGACGCTGGAGGACTGCGGGCACGCGGCCAACCTCGACCAGCCGGACGCGACGAACGCGGCGATCCTGGAGTTCCTGCGATGAGGGACCTGCTGGAGGGCCTCGACCGCGCCGGCGCCCTGGCCCGCCGGCCGGAATCGGCTTCGTAGCCGTTTCCCGCTGGCGCCGGCCCGGCGGGAGCGTGTATGGATCGTGATGTGGAACTACGGCTGCTGACCTTCAACGCGCTCTTCAAGGGCGATGTCAGGCCGCGCATCGAGGCCATCGGGGCGCGGCTCGAGGGCTCCGACTACGACGTCGTGTGCCTCCAGGAGGTCATGGCGCCCGGCATGGCCCGGCTGCTCGCGCGGCTGGCGGGGTCGTTCCCGCACCGGCAGTACACCGGCGGAACACTGGTCAAGGGCGGGCTGGTGCTCCTGTCGCGCCGGCCCATCGCCGAGCGGCGGTTCGTCCGGTACCCGTTCACCCGCCCGCTGCGCCCCGAGCTGCTCATGCGCAAGGGCGCCCAGGTCGCGCTCCTGCACACCGCGGCCGGCCCGTTCGCGGTGGTCAACACGCACCTGTCGGCCAACCGCGACGACGACTGGTCGCCGGGGAACCGCTACACCGCCGTGGCCCGCCGCGAGCTCGCCGCCCTCACCACCACCCTGGCCGCGATCGATCCGTCGGTACCCACCGTGGTCTGCGGCGACCTGAACCTGCCCCGCGGCGCCGGGGCGCTCGCGGAGTTCTGCGCCGCGGCCGGCCTGCGCGACGCCATGGCCGGCGACGAGCGCCCGACCTACCGCCCGACGCCGAAGTGGCCCGGCCCGCCCGCGTTCGACCACGTGCTGCTGCGCGGGGCCGGGCTGACGGCGTCGTGCCGGCTGGTGCTCACCGAGGACTCCGTCACGCTGCCCGACGGGCGCTCCGTGTACCTGTCCGATCACTACGGGGTGGCGGCGGACCTCGGCGTTTGACCTTCACCCCGGGTCAAGGCGCATGGTTTCGAGGTGGACACGAGCGGCCTGCTGACCATCGGGGTGTTTGCCCGGCTCACCTGGCTCTCGCCGCGGGCGCTGCGGCTGTACGAGCAGCAGGGCCTGCTGGCGCCGGCACTTGTCGACGAGCGGACCGGCTACCGCTGGTACCGCCCGTCGCAGCTGGACGCGGCCCGGCTCGTGGCCCGCCTGCGCCGGCTCGACATGCCGCTCGCCCGCATCGCCGCGATCGTGGCCGCGCTGGACGAGCCGGCCGAGGCCGTCGCGTTGCTGGACACCTACTGGAGCGACGAGGAGTACCGGGTCGCGGCGCGGCGCGAGCTCGTGAGCCATCTGCGCATCCGGCTCCTCGGCGAGGAAGGAGACCTGTCGATGTACGACATCCAAGTGCGGGACGTGCCCGAACAGCTGGTGCTGACGGAGCAGCGGCACGTGAAGGTCCAGGACCTCAAGGACTGGATCGACGAGTGCATCGGCCGCCTGCTCAAGGCGGCCACCGGCCACGGCGACGGCATGGTGGGGCCGTGCTTCATCATCTACCACGGCGCCGTGAACGAGGAGTCCGACGGACCCGTCGAGATCTGCCTGCCGGTCGAGCCGGGCGCCGGCCTCGCGGCCGCGACGCGCATCGAGCCGGCGCACCGGGAGGCGTACACCCGCATCACCAAGGCCCAGGTGGCCTTCCCGCAGATCCTCTCCGCCTACGACGCCGTGCAGTCGTGGACCGGGCGCGAGGGTGTCGCGCCGCTCGGCTCCCCGCGCGAGGTCTACTTCGCCGACTTCGGCGCGGCCGGCCCCGACGACCCGTGCTGCGACATCGCCCAGCCCATCGAGTGACTATCGCCTGCGCGGCGTCCGGCCCGCGTCGTTCGGCGTGAGTCAGAGCGGATGGGCCTCGAGCGTGCAGAACACGAGCTGGCCCGCGCGGAAGGCCTCGACGGCCCCGTGGTGCTCCCCGAACGCCTGCACCATCCGGCGGTCCAGCGCCGCCGTGTCGCGGGCACCGCTCACCGAGGCTTCGAGGTTGACCACGTTGGACTCGACCACGAGCGTCAACGGATGGTCGGGGCCGAGCGCGGCGGCGATCGCGGTCCGCACGTCGCGCAGGGTGTGACCGGCCTCGTCCCGGGCGGATCCGGCCTGTACGACCCCGTGGTTGGCCCTCGCCAGCAGCGAGTAGGGGTGGTCGGGGCCCACCGCGGCGGCCAGGCCCTCGACGGCGCGGCGGCTGGCGGCGTCCTGATCGTCGAGCGCGGCGACCAGGTTGGCGGCGCACACCAGGGTGACGGGGTGGTCCGGGCCGCGGCTCGTCGCGAAGGCCTTGTGCACCGCCTGCAACTCATCGCGCGCGGCGTTCACGTTGCCCGCCGTCAGCAGCGTCTGGGCCCGGCTGAGCCGGGCCATGAGCGTGTCCGGGCCCTGGCCGCCGCCGACCTCGGCCAGCTTCGCGTAGGCCTCGTCCGCCAGGGCCGTCGCGTGGTCGACGCGACCGGCCGCCCGCAGCGCGGCCGCGAGGCTCACCTTGGCGTTGAGAGTGGCGGTCGCGTCGGCGCCGAGGACCGACTCGAACCGCCCGACGATCGTGGTCAGCAGCGCCACCGACGCCTCGTACTCGCCGGCGTCGCGCAGGTCCCGGGCCAGGTCGGCGCCGGCGGCGACGGTCGCCGGGTGGTCCGGTCCGAGGATGACCCGATTCCGGTCGTAGACCTCGGCGTCGTGGCGCCGGGCCTCCCGGAAGTCGCCGATCAGCCGGTAGGACGTGGCCAGCCCGCTGCGGGCGGCGAGCGTGCGGGTGTAGTCGTCGCCGAACGCCTCGGTCCAGGCCGTGAGGGTGCTGCGGTCGAGCTCCAGGGCCTCGTGGTACCGGCCGAGGGCGCGCAGGTCCGCGGCCAGCCCACCGGCGGTCATCAGGGTGTGCGCGTGCTCGTACCCCAGCAGCTCGCGCTGAGCCCCGAGCACTTCGGTGTCGAGGGCGTACGCCTCGTCCACCCGGGCGAGCTCCCGCAGCACGATGGCCCGGTGGTAGCGCAGATGCAGTAGCTGACGGCGCGCGGCATGCCGCCGATCGGGGAACTCCGCCCCCAGCGCGTCGGTCCAGGCCCGGTCGATCTCCTCGGCCCGCTCGCGCGCGCGCTCGAGCGAGCCCTGGAGCCGCAGGAAGCCGACCTGGTCGATGAGCAGTTCACGGACGAGCTCGTCGTGGCAGGCGAGCGCGTCCGACGCGTCGAGGTGCGGCCACAGTATCCGGTACCGCGGCCACGTCGCCGGATCCTCGACGGCTCCGTTCGGCCGGGCCTGGGCAAGCACCCGGTGCACCTGATGCCGGGCCTCGGCGAGCTCCTCCTCGGACATGCGGCTGCGGACGATGGCCTGCAGCAGGCGGTGCACCTGGACCACGCGGGAGACGGTGTCGAGCTTCAGCAGCGCAAGCCGGTTCACCTGTTGGACCAGCGAGCCCCGGTTGACCCGGTCGACAAGCGTCGGATCGAAGTCCCGCAGAGCGCTCGCGAACTCGTCACCGTAGAGGAGGTCGAGGGCGATCTCCGAGGACATCACCGAGCACAGCTGCAGCATCCGGTAGGCGGCCGGCGAGCGGTCCAGCAGGCGGTGCAGCGACAGGTCCCAGGTCGCGCCGATCGCGAGATCGGGCCGGTCGAGCCCGCTGAGGTACTGGTCCGGCGAGGCGCCCGTGTCGGCGAGCCAGGCGCCGGCCGCGGCGATGCCGATCGGCAGGTCGCCGAGGGCGTCGGCCACCCGGTCGGCCTCGGCCGCGGTCATGGATGGCACCCGCATGCGCAGATGGGCGACGCTCTCGCGCCGCAGGAACACGTCGACGTACTGCTGCTGGGCCCGGTCGTCGCCCCAGTACGAGTTGCGCGAGGTCAGCAGGACGTCGCCGCCCCCCTGCGGCAGCAGGCCTTCCACCAGCGCCGGGTCCTCGGCGTTGTCGAAGATCAGCAGCCAGCGGCCGTACGGGTTCCCCTGGCGCAGGGCGGCCAGCGTCGCGCGCATCGCCTCCGCGACGCTCGGCCGCGCGGGCAGCCCGAGGTGCGCGCCGAGGTCGGCGATGGCCATGTCCACGAACTGGGCCGGGTCCGCCGGCACCCACCACACCACGTCGTAGGCGCCGGCGAAGCGGTGGGCGTACTCGATTGCCAGCTGGGACTTGCCGACGCCGCCCATGCCCTGCAGGACCACCGGCGCGCCGCCGGGCTGCGCCCGGAACAGGTTCCGCAGCGCGGTGAGGTCGTCGTCCCGGCCGGTGAACCGGGTGTTGCGGACGGGCACGTTGAAGACGGCCGGCCGCGTGCCCGGGTAGCGCATGGCCAGCTCGCCGGCGTCGAGCACGGCGTCGCGGTGTCCGACGAGACCGAGGACGCGGTCCACCGCGGCCTGGGGCGGCAGGCCGGCGAGGAAGACGGAGCCGCCCAGCGGCAGCTCCGGCGTCGGGCGCAGGTCGTCGACGTAGACCGACAGCGGATCGGGCTCGCCGCCCGGCCGCCTGGTGCCGTCGCGCGCCTCGAGCCAGGCCCGGGACACGATGACGAGCCGACGGGTGATCGTGTTCTCCGTGCTGCCGCCGCCGGCCGGTTGCGCGACGCGGATGCCGACGGTGGCGAGCAGCCGCTCGACCCACTCCGCCCAGAGCTGGTCGGACGGGTGATGATCCAGCCGGACCTCCGTCTCGGCCTCGGGATCGGACGGGTTCACCGGGCGGATGAAGCGGCGCATGACGCGGAGCCGGACCGACTCCTCCATCGGCGGCAGCCCCACGACCTCGCCGTTGGTGAGATAGGCGGTCAGCGCCTCGTACGCCGCGAGCATCGAGGTGCGCGAACCGGGGAGGTCGCCGAACGTCGCCAGCATCTCCTCGTAGGCGTAGAACGTGCGGTAGGGCACCTCCACCCGCAGCCAGTACTCGACCCGCTCCTGGCTCGTCATCAGGGCCGGCAGCCCCCGGAAACGCCGGATCGCGAGCGTGCGGCCGGCGTCGGCCCGCTCCTTCTCCCCCTCGTCGACCCGCATGGGCACGGGCAGGACGCGGATGGGGCGGCGTTGGTCGACGACCATCTCGGCGACGGCGGCGGCCCCTTCGATGCCCTGCTCGCTGAACGTGAAGCAGTCGACGAGTACGTCCGGCAGGTGCAGCGTGCAGATGTCGGCTACGTCGCTCAGGCCCGAGCGGCTGTCGATGAGCACATAGTCGTACTGGCGCTTCATGTCCGCGCGCAGCGCGTCGAGAAACGCCCCGCCACCCCGGTTGTAGAAGTTGTCCCAGTCCAGACCGGACAGCGTGACCGCGTAGTCGGCCGTGCGGCGGCCGGTCGACAGCAGGTCGAGGCTCCCGCCCGAGGGGAAGTCCCACGACAGCGGCAGCGCGTACCTCGCGGTGCGGGCCAGCTCCGCCGGCCAGTCCGGGCCGCGGGGAGCCTCGCGGGTGGTCTCCCACTCGTACCCGCGGACCAGGTCCACGACGCCGGGCGACTGGGCCACGTCGACCGGGCCGAGGAACGGTGTGAAGTAGCGGTGCAGCCCGGGCGACTCGAGGTCCCAGTCCGCGGCGAGGACGCGCTTGCCGTTGGCCGCGAGGATCCAGGCGACGTTGGCCAGCGCCATCGTCCGACCGGTCCCGCCCTTGTACGAGTAGAAGGTGATGACCTTGCCGGTGCGTCCGTCGGTCATCGCCGTGCCTCCTCGTCGGGCGGGCTCCAGTGGCCGCCACCGGACAGCCGGAGGCGCTCGGGGAACGGGCCCATCGGGGGGAACGCCGGCCCCCGGCTGAGGTACTGCCGGCTTGTCTGGGCGACGAGTTCTGGCATCAGCGTCCTGACCTCCTCCACGTCCAGCAGCTCCTGCACCCGCCCGGCACCGGCGGCAAGCAACCTATCCTGCACCTTCGACAGCGCCTCGGCGCCACGCTCGGCGCCGCGGGGGTCATGGCGGTCCAGCACCAGCACCGGCGTCACCCACGGCTTGAGCGACTGCCCGACCGCGACCATCAGGTCGTCGCGGCCGGCGGCGACCCACGGGTCGATCAGCAGGATCGTGGGCTCGAGGCCGAGCCGCGGCGGCGCGGCGTGGATGTCGAGCACCACCGCCGCCAGGCCCATCCGCTCCACCGTGGCGGCGGCCTCCGCGGTGATCGACAGCGTCGGCCGGGCGCCGCAGGGCCGCCAGTGCTCCGGGCCGTTCGCGCCGGCGAGCACGGCGAGCGTCAGCGTTCTGCCGGTGGCGATCGTCCTCGCCGACGCCTCGATCGGCATCGGCGGCGAGCCCGGCAACGGCGCCTCGGCGACGACCCGGGCGATGACGTGCGCCAGGCGATCCACGATCGCCTCGTAGGGGCGGCGGTACATGCGCAGCATGCACAGCGCCCGCAGCCCGTTCTCGGCGTACTCGGGCACGCCGTCGCCGAGGTTCAGGGCACCGCCCCGGTCGGGGAAGTCCTGCCCCCGGGGAACCGGTGTCCACAGCACCGCAACGACGTGCATCCGCGCGCGGTCCGCCCCGAGGCCGGCCCGTTCCAGCCGGCGGGCGAAGGTCGCCCGCTCCCGCATCGGCCACGCGTTGCCGAGGTAGCCCGGGGAGTACAGCGGCACGAACACGTGCGTGGCGGCGATCGCGGCGGCCAGTTCCTCGTTCCAGTCCGCGCTCGGGTCGATCAGCTCGTCGATGAAACCGACCGGCTCGCCGGGGCCGGCGCCGACAAGGTCGGCCACCCGCTGCGAGAGGTCCTGGAACAGCACCCCGGCCCAGTGGTCGCCGGCATGCGCATGGCTGATCAGGAACAGGGTGCGGGCGCTCACGGTTCCCGCCGCCCGAACGTCGGGTCCAGGTCGTCCGCGTTGCTCAACTGCAGCGGCTCCGCCCGGTACCGGTAGTACAAGCTGGTGATCTGCATGGCGAGCCGCCAGACGACCAGGTCGAACTCGCCCTCGCGACCGGCCCGCAGCAGGCCGAGCAGCCCGTCCTCGAGGTATCGGCGACCGATGTCCTCCGCCTGCGGGCCGCCGGGCATGAACCGCTGGATGCTCGCGACGGCCGGCGGCAGGGGTGAACGCAGCGGGGCCCACACCACCGGGACGATCATGACGTTGCCGGCGGGCTCGCCCGACTCGCGGTCGCGTACGGTCCGGCGGGTCATCAGGTCCCACTCGCGGGAGCACCACGCGCTGTTGAGGTAGGGCTCGGAGACCAGCCCGACCATGACGTGGCAACGGCCCAGCGTGTCCAGGAACGGCCACCGGTCGCCGCCGGCCGGGGCGCTGTCGAGGAAGCCGGCGTCGCGGCCCGGAGCGAGGTAGACCAGCTCGCTGATGTGCACCGCGAGCCGGTCGAACAGCCGCCGCTCGGGCCGATCGCGGTCGGATCGGGTCCGGGCGTGGCTGAGGACGAAGACCGGGGCGGCCGGGTCGTCATCCGGAGCCGGGGCGGGCGCCTCGGGCCGGGGGGTCACGATCGCGTCGCCCGAGAGCGAAGGCGGGGTCTCCCGCGTAATCAGGCCGACCTGCCGCAGCGCCGACTCGGGGGCCTCGCCGATCGGCGTGCCCGTCGGCGGCAGGCTGAGGGCGCCGTCGTCCTCCGGCACGAGCACGGTGAACCGGCCGCCGCTGCCGGCCTGCGTCGCCGCGTGGCGGCTGATCGTCTGGTACCGCTGCCAGGCGTCGGTCGGGGTCTGCAGGGAACGCAGCCGTTCCCGCACCCCGGGCCGGAACCGCAGCAGCGGCTCGCCGCCGGTGGGGACGGGGTCGAGGAGGCCGCCGGTGAGCACGGCGGCGAGGTCGTCGGCGTCGGCCTCGGGCACCAGCTCCCGCCGGAGGAGGTGCAGGTAGGACATTTTCAGCGCATCGTCGTCCTGCAACGCGCACAGCACGGCCAGCCGCAGCGCGCGCGGCGAGGCACTGAGCCGCAGGGCCTCGACCGGCGACGGCGGGGGCCAGTCCTCGTCGTCGGGTTCGGCGCCGTCCGGCTCCGGTGCCCGGCCCCCGGCCGGGACCAGCGCGCCGTCGCAGCCGTCCGGGTCGGTGTTCATGAGTGCCCGCGCCCAGCGGCCCAGCGCGTACGGGTCGAGCGCCGGTATCGGCAGCGCGGTCACCGCCCCGGGCGAGGCCCACCCGGCCGGGCGCAGATCGCGGCCGAACCCGCCCGGCACGGTCGTGGTCAGCCGCGCGGTGGGCAGGTCGAGGGCGGTGCGCCGCCAGGCCGTGGTCGGCAGCGGGTTGATCAGGACCGTCGGGGTGTTGCCGGCCCACTCCCGCAGCCGCAGCCACGGCCGGGGAGTCCGCCACCACGGTGCGGCGCAGTCGGAGAGCACCACGACCAGCCGCCGCCCGTCGGGGGCGTGCAGGGCGCGCCCGGACATGACCCGCCCGTCGGGTGCGCGCAGCCCGCCGTCGGCGCCGAGGCTCCACCGGCGGACCGCCCGGAACACGCCCAGGCCGGCGAGCAGCGTGCCGAACTGCTCGGTGGCGTCCGCCCAGACCTCCATCGATGCCGCGCCGTCGACGACCACCTCGACGTCGAACCAGCGCTCCGAGGCCGGGCGGAAGTACGGCACGACGCTGCCGGACGCGGCGTAGCCGTCGACCGTGGCCGGCACGTCCAGCTCCGTGCGCCGGCCGTCCGGCCAGCGCCGGCGGAACGGCCGCAGCGCCCGGCCCAGGCTCAGCGTGTCGAGGGAGGCGCGGACCCGGTACGGGAACGCCGGGGAGCCGGACGGGCCGTGGGTCGCGTCGCCGTCACCGCCGTACAGCGGCAGCATGCGATCGCCCGCGTCCCCGTCCTCGTCCGCGCCGTCCGGATGCGCGTCCGGCCCGCGCGATCGTTGCGCCCGGTGCTGACCGGCGGCGTCCGGTTCGGCCGCCGGGCCGGGGCCGCCGGGCGCGGTCCAGAGCCAGAGCGCCTCGGCGACGCCGACCGGGTCGAGATCGTACGTCTGCGCCAGGTGGGTGATCAGCCGGTCGAGCGCGTCAGGAGGCATCCGTCAGCTCTTGCAGCAACAGCTGGTTGATCCGGCCGCGGTCCTCCGGCTCCGGCGCGGCGTCACCGGTCAGCAGATGTACGACGTTGAGCAGCTGGTCGACGGCGAGCGCGGACCCGGTCCGCAGCTGCTCCTCGAACTGCGAGATGAGCTCCGTGGCCCGGCCCGCCGCCGCGGCGCCGAGGTGGGCGCGGACGATGTCGGTCAGCAGCTCGGTCGTCAGCGGCGGCATCGTGAAGCGGACACAGCGGCGCAGGAACGGCGCGGGAAAGCTCCGTTCGCCGTTGCTCGTCAGCACGATGAAGGGGAAGACCTCGCACCGCACGCGGCCCCCGGCGATGCGGTGCTCGTCGATGCGGTGCTCGTCCCGGCCGGCGTCCTGCTCGCGGATCAGCACGTCCTGGTCGCGGTGGCGGACCAGCTCCGGGATCTCGAACTCGCCGCGCTCCAGCACCTCGAGCAGGTCGCTCGGCAGATCGAGGTCGCCCTTGTCGATCTCGTCGATCAGCAGGGCCCGGCGCTGCCCCGACGCCAGGGCGGCACCGAGCGGGCCGAGCCGCAGGAAGTCCGTGATGTCGTCGGTGACGGTCTCCTCCCGGGCCCGGGCCAGCTGCTGGGCGTGGATGCGGCCGAGGACGTCGTAGCGGTACAGCGCGTCGGCCAGCGTGCTGCGGGAGGTGATGTGCCAGCGCAGGACGGGGCCCAGCCGCAGCTCCTGGGCGACCGACTCGATAAGCGTCGACTTGCCGGAGCCGGGTGGCCCGGTGACGAGCAGCGGGCGGCGCAGGACCAGGGCGGCGTTGACGGCCTCGACGAGCCCGTCCGGCGGCCGGAACCGGGCGCCGTCAGCGGCGGCGGGCCGCGGGAAGGTCCGCCAGGGCGGCGGCTCGGGCAGGTCGACGGGCACGTCGGCGTCGCCCTCGGCGCCGTCCCCGCGGTAGTACGTGTTCCAGGTCATCGCGGCAACCCGTCCGTGTGCTGGCTCATCTCGTTCACTCCCCGGCGTACCTGCGGCAGAACCGCAGCCATTCCTCGTCGTCCCAGACCGCGCGCAGCCCGGCGAGCGGCCGGGCCGGACCGGGTATCCGGTCGCGGTACGCCTCGACCAGCGCGCCGGGCACGTCGGGCCAGCACTCGTGCAGTTCCGCCTTGATGGTGTCGACGACCGCGCCGCGGTCCGGCCACAGCAGGACCGGAGCGTGGTCGAGCACCGTGCCCAGCAGCGGCTCCTGCCGCCGCGGATGGAATGCCAGCCCGACACCACCCTGGTACTGCGGGCCGTCGCGCAGCTCCCCCGTGAGCTTTCCGAGGTTGGTGGTGCTGCGCTTCTCCAGCCAGGCGACCGACTTGTCGAACGTGCCCGCCCTGATGGTGCGCCACCGCTTGCGGGCCAGGCGGGTGCTGTTCCTCGACAGCCGGCCGCTCCACCGGGTCGTCACGTCGTAGAGCCTGATCAGCCGGCCGGTGGCGTCGCTCTCCTCCGGCCGCCAGAGCATCAGCAGCCCGGTCGGCACGGCGATGTCCACGCGCTTCAGGTCGATGCCCTCGTCTCCGGCCAGCTCGTCGGCCCACTCGACCAACCGGCCGATGGCATGCTCCAGGCCGGCCCGGTCGTTCGAAGGGTTCGGCTCGTACCTCGGGTCGCTCGGCTGCCCGTCGAGCAGCCACCAGCCGACGACCTGCGGCGGCCAGTCGTCGGCCACCGCGCCGTGCAGGCTGATGAGCAGCCGGGCGCGGGCGTTCCGCCGCTCCTCGCCCACGGTCCGGATCATGTCGTTGAGGTCGACGACCAGGCCGGTGTCGCGGGCCCACCGGCGGGCGGCCGCGGTGTCGAGGCTGACTTCGGACTCGGTCGCCAGCCGCACCACGAAGCTGGCCAGCCACCGGTGCATGCCGAGCCGCTCGCCGTGGTGGTGCAGCGCGATGTGCTCGAGGTACTCGGTCAGGGTGTGCAGGTCCGCGGGGCGCGCGGCGGGCGGCTGGCCGGGTTCCCGCCAGGCCCGGCGCAGGGCGTCGCTGTGCAGCGCCGACGCCATCGAGCCGGTCAGGAACTCGGTGGTACGCAGCGTGTCGAGCAGGTCGGCCAGGGCGTCGGCGACCCGCGGCGCCATCTCGTGCCCGGAGGCGGCGACGATGCCCTGCAGCCGCTGCAGCTTGGCCGCGGTGAACCGGCCCGGGCGGGCGAGGCCGAGGGTCTTGAGCATCTCGGTCAGCCGTCCGGTGCCGTGGACGCCGAGCACCGCTTCGGCGGCGCGGGCGGCATCGGCGGCGCGTTCGCCGGGCAGGCCGATCGGGTAAGGGTGCATCGCCTTGTCGGGCCGCAGGTGGAAGTACACCGGGTCGACCAGGTGGTGCAGCTGCCCGCGCACCAGCTGGTCGTAGCCGAGCCGGACGGCGTCGGGGAAGTCCAGCGGCCCCGGCGGGCCCTGCGCCCGGTCGGTGCGGCTCAGGCCGGTGCACTCGACCAGGACGTACCGGCCGTCCTGCCCGGTCTCACGGATGGCCCGGTCGAGCAGCACCGGCTTGCCCTTGAGCCGGTCGGCCTGCAGCCCCTCACGGAGCAGCTCCTCCTCGCCGGGCACGATCCCGTTGCGCGGCGCGGCGTCGTCGACGCCGGTGGCGAGCGCGACGGCGACGAGCATGTGGTCGCGCAGCACCACGATGATCGGCCGCAGCCCGGCGTGCTGGCAGATCCCGGCGAAGACGAGGCTCAGGTCGAGGCAGCTGCCGCCGTCGGCGCGGACCTCCTCGGCGGTGCGGACCGTCTGGGTGCCGGGCCGGTGGTCGCCGAAGTCGATCGCGGTGCGGTCGTAGCGCAGATCGAACGCCAGCATGTATCGGTACAGCCCGGCCACGAGCTCGAACCGGTCGGCCCCGCCGACGTGCGACAACCGGTCGGGCGCGGCCGGCGCCTCGGCGAACCAGGCGGCGATGGCCCGCGGATTGATGTACCGGGCCAGCCGGTGGGGCTCCAGCTTGTTCCACTTCTCCCAGGCGGGCGGCGGTGACACGGCCTACCCGATCTCGAACACGTCGCTGACCGAACGCTCCCCGGCCGTCACGGTCACCGTGTACGTGCCGTCGGGCAGCCCCTCGCCGGTCCACACCACCCCGTCGTCGCCGCGGTCGGCGGTCCCGGCGAGTGGCGTGCCCCCGTCCACGGTGACCGTCACGGGCCGGTCGCGCAGCTGCGGCGGGATCGCGCACCGCACGACGACCGGCTCGCCGGACTCGAACACCTCGTCCACCTCGAGGCCGAGGGCCGGCTCCCACTGCGGGCCGCCGGTGAGCACGGGGTACTGCTGATCGGCGAGCTCGGCCCCGTAGCGGGCGAGGCCGAGCACGATGCGAGTGACGGGCGTGTCGTGGCCCGGGAGGATGCCGTGGGTCTGGTTCTCCAGGTTGCCGCCCGCGGTCTCCGACAGCTCGACCGGCAACGCCGACAGGGCCGGGACGGTACGGTCGCCGCTGAGATACCACGGGTTGGTCTCCCCGGCCCGGGCCGGCGCGACGGCGCAGCGCACCCGGCCGGCCCGGTCGAGGACGGCCGACTGCAGCGTCGGGTGGCCGTAGCCGATGACCGGTACGACATCGACGAGATGGTGCAGCGGGGCGCCCGCGTGGGTGGACCGGTCCGGGTCCATCATCCGGTGGAAGTCCTCCCGCGCGGCCTTCGCCCGGTGCAGATCCAGCCCGCCGGGCGCGGTCGCGAGCTCGGCGACCCGCAGCGGCGCCGCGCCGGGCCCGGCCTGCTCGTCGATCAGCACCGGATAGCGCGGCAGCAGCTGGTACACGCTCGTGAACCGCCGGGCCAGCGCGGACAAGGCGCCGAGCTCGACGCCCGCCTTGCGCACGCCGTTGGCCAGCACCTCGAGCGCCTTCACCGACCCGCGGAACGGCGTGCCGAACGTGATGAGGGCCCGGGCGTGCCGCCAGCCGTCCAGGGCATCGAGGTAGTACTTCGCGACGAGGCCGCCCATGCTGTGCGCGACGAGGATCACCTTCGGCTCGCCCTCGCCGGCGGCCGCCGACCACCGGGGCAGCTCGCGGTCGACCAACCGGCGGAGCCGGGCCGCGTTGACCCGGTTGTCCCGCCGCCAGTCGTAGGCGAACTCGAAGTAGTTCGCCGGTGGCCCGCCGCCGTCCGGGTCGCCCATGGTCAGCGCGAACGTCTCCATGAGCCGCCGGCGCAGCCGCCGGTAGGCCGTGACGCCGCCGAAGCCGGGCACCGCGACCGGCAGCCCGATCAGGCCCGCGGGGGTGATGGGCTGGGGCGCGTCGGGGTCGTCGAGGGAGTCGTCGCCGGCCAGCTTCTCGAGCAGGTCCTGCCGATGCCGGACGGCGCGCCAGATGCTGCCCGCGGACGCGGCGAACACCGCGCCGTCGCGATCGCTGAGCGTGCTGCCGCCGATCCCCGGCAGCACGATCACCACGTCGGTCATCGGCAGCCGGGCGGTCAAACCGGCCGCCGGAGTCGATCGCTGCCCATACCCGGCACCATATGCGGCGCCCCCGGACATCAATAGCCGAAGATCGCGATTCCAGCCGAACGACCGTGCAACGGTGTGCGATCGGACGGTGGACTCCGGGCCGCCCTGAACCTTTCACGGCCTGCCCGCGGCCGCCGCCGACGTGCTTGACACCATCGATGTTAGCGATAACACTCGTTGGCACGCGCGACATCCCGCTGCCACGGGATGGTTAGCTCCCGTGCCCCGCACGGTGGCTGGAACGAATTGTGAGCGTTAACAGCCCCCGCCCCGGCAGCGCTCCCCCGACGCTTTGCGCTGCCCACACCCCGAAAGGCCAACCCATGCGCCTCAAGTCTTGGCGAACCACCCTCGCCGGCGCCGCCGCGGCCGTGCTCGGCATCGCGGCGCTCGTCGCCCTGCCCGGCACCGCCGAGGCGGCCGGCACGCTGCCGTGTGACATCTACTCCAGCGGCGGCACGCCCTGCGTCGCCGCGCACAGCACCACGCGCGCGCTGTTCGGCTCGTACAACGGCTCGCTGTACCAGGTGCGCCGCTGGTCCGACGGCGCGACGTCGAACATCGGCGTGCTCAGCGCCGGCGGCTACGCGAACGCGGCCGCTCAGGACTCGTTCTGCAGCGGGACGTACTGCACGATCGTCCGCATCTACGACCAGACCTCGCGGCACAACGACCTGACCATCGCCCCCGGCGGCGGCGCCAACCCGACCGGCGACCAGGGTGCGAACGCCGCGGCCCTGCCCGTGTCCGCGGGCGGCCACAAGGTCTACGGCGTCTACATCTCGGCCGGCAACGGGTACCGCAACAACTCCACCAACGGCGTGGCCACCGGCAGCCAGCCCGAGGGCCTGTACATGGTCACCGAGGGCACGCACGTCAACGACCGGTGCTGCTTCGACTACGGCAACGCCGAGACGAACAACAACGACACCGGCAACGGCGACATGGACGCGATCTACTTCGGCAACCTGTGCTGGTTCTCGCCGTGTGCGGGCGGGCCGCGGGTCGCCGCCGACCTCGAGAACGGGCTGTTCGCCGGCGGCAACGGCTCGAACACCGCGAACACCGGCCGCAACAGCGCGTTCGTGACCGCGATGCTCAAGAACAACGGCACCACGACGTACGCCATCAAGGACGGCAACGCCCAGTCCGGCGGCCTCGCCACGCGGTACAACGGCGGCCTGCCGACCCAGTCCGGCTACAAGCCGATGACGAAGCAGGGCGCGATCATCCTCGGCATCGGCGGCGACAACAGCAACGGCTCGGTCGGCTCCTTCTTCGAGGGCGTCATGACCAGTGGGTACCCGTCCGACGCGACCGACAACTCGGTGCAGTCGAACATCGTCTCCGTCGGCTACAGCAAGAGCGTGACGTTCCCGGTGAACGGCGCGGCGTACCGCCTCACGAACCTCGCCGGCGGCAAGGTCCTCGACGCCGTCAACTGCGGCACGGCCAACGGCACCGGCATCCAGCTCTGGCAGAACCTGAGCAACTCCTGCCAGCAGTGGCGCTTCAACAGCGTGGGCGCGAACAAGTGGACCATCACGAACGTGAACTCGGGCAAGGTCCTGGACGCGGTCAACTGCGGCCTGGCCCTGGGCACCGCCACGGACCTGTGGCAGTCACTGGGCAACACGTGCCAGCAGTGGGCGGTCATCCCGGCGGGCAACGGGCGGTACGAGCTCGTGGTCGAGAACAGCGGCATGGTCCTGGACGACCAGAACTGCGGCACCGCGAACGGCACCAAGGTCCAGATGTGGATGTGGCTGAACAACACGTGCCAGCTCTGGTCGTTCTCCTCGTAACCCCGCCCGCGGGGCATGATGGGGATCGTGACGTTTGATCCCCACGCTCTCCTCGAGCAAAGCCGCCTCGGCGTGCTGGCCACGATCAAGCGGGACGGGCGGCCCCAGCTGTCGCCCGTCCTGCCGTTCTACGACCGCCCGGCCTCCGTGATCCACGTGTCGATCACGGAGGGCCGCGCGAAGACGGCCAACCTCCGCCGCGACCCGCGCGCCACCCTGGAGGTCACGAGCCCCGACGGCTCGGCCTGGGCGACCGTGGAGGGCACGGCGACGCTGATCGGCCCCGGCACCGACCCGCACGGCCCGGAGGTCGAGGCGCTTGTCGCCTACTACCGCCGCGCCGCCGGCGAGCACCCGGACTGGGACGAGTACCGCGCGGCGATGGTCGCGGACCGCCGGGTGCTCATGACCATGACCGTGGAGCACGTGTACGGCCAGCGCCTCCGCTGACCACCGCTCGTCGTCGAACGTCGTCGCTGTCGCAGGTCCGGATCACCGTGAGCCACCGCCCGGCCACCCACCCGATCGGGTGACCGGCGCGGTCGAACGTCCGCGAAGGTCCGGCCGGCGGGTCGGTACGATGGACGCGACCGCCACGGTGGCGACCATGCGCCGGGCCGGACCCCTCGTGGGAGCGTCGCGCCCGGCCCGGACCGGGAGACTCATGAACGCCGAATCGACTGCATTCCGTGCCGCGTTGGAGACCGTCCGCGCCGTTGAGCCGCGGATCGCCGACGCGATCGCGAAGGAGCTCACCGATCAGCGCGAGTCGCTGAAGCTGATCGCGAGCGAGAACTACGCCTCACCCGCGGTGCTGCTGGCGATGGGCAACTGGCTGTCGGACAAGTACGCGGAGGGCACGATCGGCCGGCGCTTCTACGCCGGCTGCCAGAACGTCGACACCGTCGAGGCCGTCGCCGTCGAGCACGCGAAGGCCCTGTTCGACGCCCCGTACGCCTACGTGCAGCCGCACTCCGGCATCGACGCCAACCTGGTCGCGTACTGGGCCATCCTGGCCGACCGGGTCGAGGTGCCGCACCTGGCGAAGTTCGGCAAGCGGCAGGTCAACGACCTCGACGACGCCGAGTGGGCGCAGCTGCGGGCCGCGTTCGGCAACCAGCGGATGCTCGGTATGTCGCTCGACGCCGGCGGCCACCTCACCCACGGCTTCCGCCCGAACATCTCCGGCAAGATGTTCGACCAGCGCAGCTACGGCGTCGACCCGGCCACCGGGCTGATCGACTACGCCGCCCTGCGCGAGACCGCGCGCGAGTTCAAGCCGCTCGTGATCGTGGGCGGTTACTCGGCGTACCCGCGGAAGGTCAACTTCGCCACCATGCGCGAGATCGCCGACGAGGTCGGCGCCACCTTCATGGTCGACATGGCGCATTTCGCGGGCCTGGTCGCCGGCAAGGTGTTCACCGGCGACTTCAACCCGGTCGAGCACGCCCACATCGTGACCACCACCACGCACAAGAGCCTGCGCGGCCCGCGCGGCGGCGCCGTGCTCGCCCGGCCCGAGCTCGCCGACCAGGTCGACCGCGGCTGCCCGATGGTCCTCGGCGGCCCGTTGTCGCACGTCATGGCCGCGAAGGCGGTCGCGTTCGCCGAGGCCCGCCGCCCCGAGTTCGCCACCTACGCGCAGCAGATCGTGACAAACGCCCAGGCGCTGGCCGAGGGCCTGAGCCGCCGCGGCGTGCGGCTCGTGTCCGGCGGCACCGACAACCATCTCGTGCTCATCGACGTCCACCCGTTCGGGCTCACCGGCCGCCAGGCCGAGCAGGCGCTGCTGGACTCCGGCGTGGTCACGAACCGCAACGCCATCCCGAGCGACCCGAACGGCGCGTGGTACACCTCCGGCATCCGCATCGGCACGCCGGCGCTGACCAGCCGCGGGCTGGGCACGGCCGAGATGGACCAGATCGCCGAGCTCATCCACACGGTGCTGACCGGCACGTCGCCCGCGGAGGGCTCGAAGGCGAAGTACCAGCTCGACCCGGCGCTGGCCGACCGGGTGAGCAAGCAGGCGACGGAGCTGCTGGCGCCGTTCCCGCTGTACCCGTCGGTCGACCTGGGCTGAGCCTAGAATCTGCGGATGGCCCGCCGCGCCGCCGCCGCGCCGGTGCCGACCCTGCTCAAGGACATGAGCGGTCGGCGCCGGCGGCGGGCCGTGGCCGCGGCGGCCGCGCTCGAGGCGCTCTGGGACGAGGACCCGGCGTCGCGGGCGCGGATCTGGCGCGACATCTGGTACCGCGACGACTACGACCCGGCCGCGGCGGCCGGGTTCCTGCTCGGCGGCGAGCCGGCCCGGCTGCTGGCCGGGCTGTCGCTCACCGAGCTGGTGGCGCTGGCCGAACGCCACCCCGGCCCGCTGCGGGCGCTGCTGCACAGCGCCGGCCCGGGCCCGGCGGGACCGACCGAGCGGGTGCTGCTGCTCCTGCTCGCGGGCCGCGCCGACCGGCTGGCCGGCGAGGAGCCGTCACCCGCCCTCGACACCCTGCTGCGCCCATGGCCGCCGGTGCTCCGGGAGGCCTGCGACCGCGCCCTGGCGACGCTCCCGCCCGGCCCGCTGCGCGAGGAGCTCTGCCAGCGCTGCATGGACACCGACGCCGACCCGGCGGCCGTCGACGCGGTCATCCGCGGCGGTTTCCGCCCCGCCGACCCCGACGAGGCCGCGTTCTTCCTGGTGGCGACCCGGCAGTGGAGCCGGTTCACCGAGATCGACCCGCAAGGGCGGCAGTTGTACGCGTACAGCCTCGCGACCGGATTCGCCCGACCGGCCCGGGCCCGGCGCGCCGTCGACACCCTGCTGCGCCTGAACGGCCACGCCCCCGAGGCCGCGCGCACCGCCGCCGCGCGGGCCCTGCACGACGCGAAGGCCCAGGCGCGGGAGTACCTCTGCACCCTCGCCCTGCAGGGTGACCCGGACGCGACCCGGATCGTCGCGGCGGCCGGGCACACCCCGAAGCCCGGCCGCGCCCTGCCCGCGTTCCTCTTCCTGACCGGGCAGTGGGAGCGCTACGACGCCGCCGACCCGGGCGGTTCCCGGCTGCGCCGGCACGCCGAAGGGCTCCCCGCCTGGGACCCCGGACGCGACCGCCTGTGCGCCGCCGCCGCGCGCGCCGGCCGCCCCTCCCCCTGCGCGCCGACGGCCCCGTGGCCCGAACCGGCGGAGCGCGTACAGCCGGCCTAGACCGGCCGGGCAACCGAATCACGCAGACCCGAGTTCCCAGAGGATGATCGCGCTGTCGTGGCCGCTGGTGGCCAGGACGTGGGTGTCGTCGGCCTGGGGCACGGGCTCCAGCGCCCACACGAGGCTCGTGTGTCCCGTCAGCACGGCGGCCGCCTTGCCGGTTCTCGGGTTCCACAACCGCACCGTGTGATCGTCACCGGCCGATGCGAGCAGGCAGTCGCCGCCGGGGCGCGGGATGGTCCTCAACGCGAGAACCGCGCCTTCATGGCCCGTCAGCTCGGCGATCATCCTGGCATTGGCCGGATCCCACAGCCGGACCGAGCCGTCGTCACCGGCTGAGGCCAGCGCGTGCGTCCCGTCGGGCATCGGAACGACCGCCAGCGCCGAGACGGCACCCTCGTGACCGGCCAGCGCCGCGACGAATCGCCCGCTGTCAGGCTCCCACAACCGAACCGTGCGATCGTCACTGGCCGATGCGAGCAGGCAACCGCCTCCGCGTCGCGGAACCGCCTCGAGGGCCCAGACGTCCCTGGTATGACCGCGCAGCTGCGCGATCGACCGGCCCGTCCCCGGCTCCCACAACATCACGATGCGGTCGTTGCCGGCCGATGCCAGGCGGTGCGTGCCGTCCGGCATCGGAACGACGGCCAACGCCAGCACCGCACCGGTATGACCGGCCAGCTCGGCGGTGTTCTCACCCGAGCCGGGATCCCACAGGCGCGCCGTGTGATCGTTCGAGGCGGAGGCCAGACGGTGGCTCCCGTCCGGCAGCCGAACCGCGGCCAATGCCCGCACCCAGCCCTTGTGACCCGTCAGCTCGGCGACGAGCCGGCCGGTATCGGGATTCCACAACCGAACCGCTGTGTCGTCACCCGCCGAGGCCAGCAGCCAGCGGTCGCCGGCGACCGCGACGGCGGTCAGCGAACGGACCCATCCCGTGTGGCCGGTCATCTCGGCGACGAGCCGGCCGCCCTCCGGATCCCAGAGGCGCACGGCCCGATCGGCGCCGCCGGACGCAAGGAGCTTGCTCTTGGCGAGGTGCGGAACCACGGCCAGCGTCGTGACGGCACCGGCGTGGCCGCTCAACCCGGCCGTGAGCTGGCTCGCGTCCGGGCTCCAGAGACGCACGGTACCGTCGTCGCTCGCCGATGCGAGCAGCCGGCCGCCGTCCGGTTGCGCAACCGCGGCCAGTGACCACACAGTCCGGCCGTGCCCGACCAGCGTGGCGGTGGAGCCTTCGGCCGTGTCCGGATTCCAGAGCCGGATCGTTCGATCTTCACTGGCCGAGGCGAGCACGGACGTGCCGTCGCGCTGCGGCACGACGGTCAGCGCACGCACCCCACCGACATGGCCGTTCAACTCGGCCACGAGCCCGCCCGAACCCCAGTTCCACAACCGCACGACACCGTCGTCCCCGGCCGAGGCAAGCAACGCCGCACCGTCGCGCCGCGGCACCACGGCCAGCGCGCGCACCCCACCGACATGGCCGTCCAGCTCGGCCACGAGCCTGCCCGAACCCCAGTTCCACAACCGCACGACACCGTCGTCCCCGGCCGAGGCAAGCAACGCCGCACCGTCGCGCCGGGAAACGACAGCCAGCGCCCACACGCTGCGCGCCCGGCCGGCCAGAGCCGTCACCGGCTGTCCGGTGGCGACGTTCCACACCCGGGCGGTGCGATCATCACCGCCCGAGACGAGCAGGTCGTCGCCGTCGTCGCGAGGGATCGGCACCAGCGTCGACACCGCCGCCCGGTGCCCGACCAGCTCGGCGACGAGCTGGAAGCTCTTCGGATCCCACAGTCTCACGACGCCGTCATTGCCGGCCGAGGCGAGCAGGCGGGTGCCGTCGGCCCGGGAAACGACGACCAGGGAACGGATCCAGCCGGCGTGCCCCGCCAGCTCCGCAACAGGCCGCGCCGCGCGCGGATCCCACAACCGCACGACGCCGTCGTCGCCGGCTGACGCCAGGAGGTGCGTGCCGTCGTCCCGCGGCAGCACGACGAGCGAACGGACCCACCCGGCGTGGCCGGCCAGCGCCGCGACGGGCTGCCCCGCGTGCGGATTCCAGAGCCGCACCGTGCCGTCCTCGCCGGCGGAGGCGACCAGGTGCGGTCCGTCCGGTTGGGCGATGCCGGCCAAGGTGAGCACCGTGCCGGTGTGCCCCGCGAGCTCGCGATGGACGGTACCGGTCCAGAACACCGATCTGATCGTCGCAGACCCGAGGCCGAGCTCTTCGATCGCATCGACGATCGCCTTGCAGTGCATCTTGTGCGCCGAGACGTACAGCCACTCCAGCTCGTCACCGGCCGACCAGGAGTTGGCCGCCAGTTCGAGGGCGCCGAACGCGGTCCGCCCGGCAACGGTGGCCAGCCGGTGCCGGTTCGACAGCAGTTCACCGACCGACACACTGAGCAGAAATCGCGGCTCCAGGGCCAGTTCGTCGAGAACCTCGCCCGCGGCGGCATGTGCGGCGAGATGCAGCCGCGTGTACTCGTCGATGTCGCCGCGCCGATGCATCGTCGAGCCTCTCGGCGGTAGGAGCGCCCGGCAGATCCGGTCGTGCGCCTTCCGGGTCAGTTCGGCGAGGTCGTGCATCAACTCCGCGATGCGCGGCTCGTCGGTCCGAGCCGGGAGATCACCCGCACAGAACTGGCGGAAGCTCTGATGACGCAGGCCGTACAGGTAGGGGTCGCCGCCCGGGCGGGTCAGCAGGAACGGGCGCAGAATCCCGCGCAGCCGCGTCCGCACGACGGCCGTCGGCAGACCCGCCCATTCGGCGATGCGCTGCCCTGACTGCGGTTCGCGGGCCGCGGCGAGCGTTGCCAGCAGCGGCAGGCCTGTCTCGGCCCACTCGGCGGGGGCGGCGGCCCGCCAGCGATCGATGTTGTTGGTGTAATAGGCGGCCAGGCCGACCGGGAGGTTCGTGACATCGGTAGCCGGCCGTCCGTCGCGTATCTGGTCCAGCACCATGACCGCATAGATCCAGACTCCGGCCGCCGCCTCCGACAGCCGTGCACAGAACGCCTCAGGAGTCATGTGCGCGTCCTCGATGGCGGACGCGATCTGCCGGTCGCGAGCGGTGATGTGCTGGAGGTACTGCTCCAGATCTCCGCGGTTGAGGTCGTTTTCCACCTCGATCCGCTCGGTCCGGCCGACCTGGACCGGCAACGCCAGGCCCGGACGGGTCGTGGCTATCACCGCGCATCCGGGCGGCAGCTGCAACGGCAGCCCCAGTGGCATCTCGCCCCCGGCGGCCGGCGGGGCCTCGTCGAGCCCGTCGACCAGCAGCACCACCGGCTGGCCGGGTTCGCTGCGGTCCCGTCGCGCGGCGGCGTCACACATTCGCTGGTACAGCCACAGCGTCGTGTCGTGATCGGCCGGTAGCACCCCGCCCGGCGCGGCATCTTCGAGCTGCCATCGGGCGATGAGTTGCGCGGCCAGGTTGACGCGCGCCGCGGCCGGCGACGCACCGCCCGGGAGCCGGGTGGCATGAGTCGGCCAGAACCTGGTGAATGCCAGGTAGGTGGCCAGGGCGGACTTCCCCATGCCGGCTTCGGCCTCGACGAACAGGTAGCCGCCGGCGCGCTGCCGGACGCAGCCGGCGACGAACGCGTCGATCCGGTCGAGCAGCCAGTCCCGCCCTCGGAACAGCCCCAGAAGGTCGTTCGGGTCGTCCGGATCGATCAGGCCGACGTCGGACGGGAGGAGACCCATCGGTATCACGGCATCGCGCAGGGACGCGTAGGGACCGATGAAGTACTGGTGGATCATCGTGCCGTAGTTGACGCCGACGGCCTGGCCACCCGGCGCTTCCACATGATCGACCCGCTGACGGTGCTCCCCGCCGCCGGTCACCGATCGCGCTCCTGCCGCATTTCGCCGTAGTTGACCCCCGCGGCCTGGCCACCGGGCGCCGAGACCTCGCCGATCTGGATCGACGCCGCCGAACGATCATCGGCGGCGGCGGCGCGACGCTCCGCAACCGCACGAGATCCGACCCAGCCGGCCTCCACGGCCACGGCCACCGCGAACATCGCGCCGATCGGCCACCTCCAGCCGTCGGCAAACGCGTTGCCGAGCAGGCCGGCGGCCGCTCCGAGCACCACCGACACCCCGGCCGGCAGCCCATGGCGCCACAAACGCGTCACGGCGCACCCCCCAGCGCGATGCCCTCGCATCCGACATGCCCATCACATCACGTTCGGACAACGCCGGGCACCTCCGATCATCGGAGTCGCCGCTCCCCCGCCCCGGCCGTCCGGCGTGAAGCGCTAGGGTGGCGTATGTCGATGCTCGAAACCCTGGGCGTCCTCGCGCACCGCGGTGGCCTGATCGCGCGGCACCCCGAGCTGACCGTCGGCGTGGTCGCCGCGTATGCCCGCCCGACCGGCCTGGAGCTCGAGCTCCTCGCCCGCCGCCCGCCGGACCCGCGCGGCGCCGGGCAGCGCCAGGCCGACATCCGGGCCGGGCGCACCGGTCCCCCGCCGGCCGGGCGCCGCCTGCTGCCGCCCTTCGACGAGGGCCTCGACCTGCGCGCCGGCTGGCTCGACGACACCGGGCGCGCGCACTGGGAGTTCGGCTCGCTCGAGTCGAGCGGCGACTACGCCGGGTTCCTCCTGCGCACCCGGCTGCTGTTTCCGCTGCGGTACCCGCACGTGTCCGTCGCCCTCGCCTGGCCGGAGATCGGCTTCCCGGAGACCGTCGTGGACCTCGCGCTCCCGGACCGCGCGACGGTCGAGCGCGGCACCGTGTCCATCTGGGACGCCCCGCATCACGCCTCGGACCCGCCCGCGGGCCTGTGGCACCGCGACGCGCACGAGATCCTCGACGAGCCGCACATCGAGACGGGCCGGATCGTGGCCGCGCCCCGGGTCCTGCACCGCGACCGCGGCGCCGCCGTGGTCCTGACCCGCGTGACCGCCGTCGGGGCGCTGCTGTCCCTGGAGGTCGTGAGCGTGGCGACCCGGGCCGTGCCGAGCGAGTGGGGCGCGTCGATCGCGGTGCTGCACGGCCGGGAGGCGATCCGGCTCGGTCCGAACGCGGCCTCCGCGGCGGGCGGCGCCCAGGCCTTCCAGTCGAGGGCCGAGTTCACCGTGCACAAGCCGGACCACGGCGCCCTCGACCTGCTCGTCTCCTGGCCGGAGGCGGGCCTGCCGGAGGCGCTCGCCATGGTCCCGGCCCGGTAGGCGAGTTCGGGAGCGTCCGGGGGTTAGCATGCGGCCGTGACGATGGACGCGGCGATCGCCGAGCCGGACCTCGACGAACCCCCGCGGGCCGCGGCGGGGTCGTCACCCGACCGCCGGGTGCTGGCGGCGCTGCTCGCCGTCTGTGCCGTGCCGATGGTGATCTCGGCCCTGGTGCACCGGTACACCCGGATCCCCGACGGCGACGAGCCGCACTACCTGGTCATCAACGAGTCGCTCAAGCGGTACGGGTCGATCCACGTCAAGCGGGTCTACGACAACTGGGAGTTCAAGGCGTTCCACCCCGGGCCGCTCGACGCGCACCTGGCGGCGGCGCCGCACGGGACGCTGCCCTGGCACGGGATCGGCGGGCCGCTGCTGTGGCACGTGCCGTACCTGCTCGGCGGCCGCCTCGGCGTGCTGCTGTTCATGGTCGCGGTGTCGCTGCTGACCGTCGCGAACGCGTTCTGGCTCGTGCGCGGGCTCGGCCTCGAGCGGCGGTACGCCTTCGTCACCGGCCTCGGCATCGGCCTCGGCTCCACCGCGCTGACCTACTCCGCGAAGGCGTTCGTCGAACCGCTCGCGGCGCTGGCCGTGCTCTACGGCTTCCGGGTGCTCACCAAGCCGGCCCTGCGCATGCACGACCTCGTGCTCGTCTCGGCCGCGCTCGGCACGCTGCCGTGGGTGCACAGCCGGTTCCTGCCGCTGGAGGTGCCGCTGGTGCTCCTGCTGGCATGGCGGCTGTACCGGGAGCGCGCCGGGCGGTGGCGCTGGGCGGCGCTGCTCGGGCCCCTGGCCGCGATCACCGCGGGGCTGTTCACCTACCTGTGGACCGTGTGGCACAGCCTCAACCCGTCGATCAACCAGGCCGGCGACACGTCGCTGCTCTTCGGCGCCGACCCGGCCACGAACCTCGTCGGCGTGCTGCTGGACCAGGAGCACGGCGTGCTGTTCTCGTACCCGATCTTCCTGTTCGTGCTGCCGGGCCTGGTCCTGGCCGTCGCCGGTGAGCACCGACGGCTGCACCTGCAGCTGCTCGCGGTCGTCGGGCCGTACTGCCTCATCCTGCTGACCTCGCCGGGCTGGTGGGGCGGCTGGGCCCCGCCGGCGCGGCTCTGGGCCGCGGTGCTGCCCGTGTTCGCCTTCCCGATCGGCTACGCCCTGCAGCGCGCGCACCACTGGACGCTCACGGCCTGGGCGGTGGCGTGCGTGGGCGTGAGCGTGGGCCTGGACACGCTGTGCCGCTTCAGCCCGAGCAACGGCTTCTCCGCCGACTTCGGGTACCTCGTGCCGCTGCGCGTGCTGGAGGGGTACACCGGCTGGCATTTCACCGGTTATCTGCCGGCCTGGCAGACCCGCGCCGCCGCGCCCTGGCCGTTCCTGTGGTGGGGCCTGGCCGTCGCCGCCTTCGCCGTGCTGGTGCTGCTCGCGGCCCGCCGCCGCGCCGGCCCGCCGCCGGGCCCCGGGCGCGACGGCGGGCGGGAACCTGCTCAGGCGGCGGTCGGGGCGAGGTAGGTCACGGGCCTGCCGCAGTAGCTGGGCGGCAGGGTGACGACGGGGTTGCGGCAGACCTGCACGACGACGCGGTCGATGCCCTTCTCGGCGGCGGTGCCGCCCAGGACGAACGAGAACGTCAGCGTGCCGTTGTCGGCGGTGCGGCTCTGCCGGGCCACCTCGGTGGTGCCGAGGTAGGCGACGAAGGAGACGGTGCTGGCGTAGCCGTCGTCGCGGCAGATCATGCCCGGGTCGATCGGCAGCGGCCGGTCCGCCACCTTTCCGGAGACCCCGACGCCGGGCGTCGGGAACGGGGACACGGGACCCTGCGGCCAGCTCAGGGTGCCGCTGGTGGAGCCGTACCGGCAGCTGTCGCCGGAGTCGGCGGCGAACGCCTGGCTGATCACGGCGGCGTGCGCGGCGCTCGGGAGGACGAGTGCCGCGCCGGTGGCGGCGGCGGCCAGGGCCACCGCTCTTGACATCAGCTTGGACATAGCCAGAAGTCTATATCTGTTGCCGCCGCAGCACTGCCCCGTCTACCGTCCCGTCGTGTCGACGACGTTGTGGGAGTTCCAGCAGCTGTACTTCACGGTGCGCGACGACGCCCCGATCGAATGGGGCGGCGAGGTGCTGCGACCATGGCTCGAGGCGCGCCCGCACGTGCTCGCGGAGCTGCGCGAGCTGTGCCGGCCCGACAGCCGGCGGGCCCGGTTCACGGCCGGCGGGCGGGAGTACACGCCGCTGGAGGGCCTGTACGCGCTGGGCCGGGTCGTCGACCTGCTCATCGCCCCGCACCAGCCGGTCGATTTCGCGGCCGGGGCGCCCCGGTGGGTGGAGCCGCTGCCGTCCGCGGCGGCCTGGGCGGAGTTCCGCGCCGCGATCGGCGCGGTCACCGTCGACGAGCGGGTGTTCCACCCGTTCTTCCACGAGATCGTCGAGGTGGTCCCGGCCGAGGACCCCGCGGAGCCGCCGAGCCTCGTGCGGGAGCTCTGGCCGGGCGCGCTCGTCGGCGGGATGCTGCTGGCCCGGGCGGGCGTGGCCGTGCGCGCGGGCGCCCGGCACCTCGATCCCGAGGTCGCCGCCCGGTCCTGCCTGTACTGGGCCTGGTGGCGTCGCAACCGCCCGAGCGCCGACCTGTCCCACGGCTGGGGGCACAACTCCCAGTGGGGCACGGACTTCCGCCGCGACTACGTGGCCGACGGCGCCCTGCACTACAACGTCGACGTGGTCAAGCCGTACCGGCCGGTCGGCGCCGACCTGGTGCGGTACCGCTGCAGTACCTTGACCGATCTGGGCGACCAGGAGTGGCCGTACCACACCGCCCTGACCGAGCCGGCGCCGTGAACCGTCAGGCGATCGCGGCCTTGGCCGCGAAGTAGCCGTCCGCGCCGGACTGGTAGGCCCACACGTGCAGGCCCGGGACCGCCAGGCCGCCGTTCGTGCCGAACTTGATGTGCCGGCCCAGGCCGTCGTGGTCCCAGGCGTCGACGAAGCGCAGCATCGCCGGGCGGGTCGTCTGCCCCGCGCGCAGGCCCGCCAGCGCGATCTGGGCCGCGTCGTACGCCTCCGGCGCGTAGTACTCGGGCGTCTCGCCGAAGCGGGCCTTGAACTGGGAGCGGAACGCGTCCAGGCCCTGGGTGACCGGAACGCACGGACAGGTGGCGTACGTCCCGTGGCCCGCGTCGCCGGCGGTCGTGCGGAAGGTCTCGGTGATGACCTTGTCCCCGGTCACCAGCGGGATCTGGGGCAGCACCGCGCGCAGGCGCTGCACGAACGGCGCCGTGTCGTCGGCCCAGCCGCCGAAGTACACCGCGTCGGCGCCGCTGCGGCGGACCTGGTCCACGACCGGGGACCAGTCGGCGGCGCCCTCGGTGACGGCGGCCTTCCCGGCCACGGCCCCGCCCAGCGACGTGGCCACGCGGGCCGACACGTCCGTGCCGAAGTGGGTGTCGTCGCCGATCACGAAGACGCGCCGGGCCTTCAGGGTGCCGGTGAGGTACCGCGCCGCCGCGTCGGCCTGGTCGTCGTCGCTCGGCAGGGTGCGGTGGAACACCGTCCAGCCCTTCGCCGTCAGGTCCGAGTCGCTCGCGGACGGGCTGATGACGGCGAGCCCGGCCGGTTCGAAGACCGGCACCGCGGACTCCGCCTCGTGCCCGTAGGTGGGCCCGACGACGGCCACGACGGACGGGTCCTCGACGATGACCTTCGCCGACCTCACCACGTCGCCGGTGATCGCGGTGTCGTACTGCTGCACCCGCACCTGGCACTCGTCCGGGTGCGCGGCGTTGTCCTGCGCCACCGCCAGCACGACGGCGTCGAACTCCCCGGGCCCGTCCCCGGCGGCGTCGCCGGTCAGCTCGCCCATGAACGCGAGCGTCTGCTCGCACTCGTCCGCCCCCCGGGTGCCGGAGGCCGCCGGGCTGCCGCCGCGCGGGATGAAGTCGGCGGCGAGACAGGTGGCGCCGAGCACGACGACCACGGCGACGGCGACGAGGTCCCACCGCGCGCGGCCGGGCCGGGTCACCACGACCGCGGGGTGCTCCGGCTCCGCGGGCTTCGGCGGGGGCCGGTGCCGTACCGCCGCGGCTTTTCCGGGGGTGGCCGGGTCGAGGACGGCGTCGGACAGGCCGCGCGCCTCGGCCAGGCCGGACCGCAGGCCCTCCAGGTCACCGGTGAGCTCGGACAGGCGCGCCTCGGTGTCGCCCGCCCCGGCCGTGTCGTGCATGACGATCAGCTCGGCGACGCGTACGCCGAGGCCCTCGAGGTCGAACACCGCCGCCTCGATGCGGGCCAGCAGGGTGCGCCGGGTGGTGTCGAGCCGGTCGGCCACCGCGAGCTGCTCCTCGAGCGCGTGCACCGACCGGTCGAGCTCGGCCTGCAGCGCCGCGTCGGCGGCCTCGGCGCGCCGCCGCCGGCTCGCGTCCAGGTCGCGCCGAAGCCGCTCGACCGGGATGTCGCGCTGGGAGCGCTCGACCGCCCGGGCCTGGTCGGCGAAGCGGCGCAGGTCGGCGAGGATCTCGGCGGCGTGGTCGTCGACGTCGCCGATCTGCTCGCGCAGCACCGGGTCACGCGGCGCGGCGGTCTGCTCGCGCAGCCGCGCGACGGCGGCCTCGGCCCGCTTCACGAGCCGGTCCGCGGTGACGACCTCGGCCTCGGGCGCCGCCGGTCGTGCCGTCGCGCGGCGGAAGCGGGCGGTGGCGACGAGGCGCCACAGCGCATACCCACCGGCGATGACCAGGGCCAGGGCCAGGCCGATCCCCCACGGACCGATCATGATCGCTCCAGAGACGTCTGCAGTGAAGGATGACGGTACCGCCACCGCGCCACTACCCGCCGGCGACCGCGGCCTCCAGGTCGCGGCGGGTGAGTGCCGGGCGCAGCTGCAGGCCCTCGGCCGCGAGGTTGGCGCCACCGCCCTGCTCGCGGTCGATCGCGCACACCACCGCCGCGATCTCGGCGCCCTCGGCGCGCAGGGCCCGGCACGACGCCAGCAGCGCGCCCCCCGTGGTCACCACGTCCTCGACCACCACGAGGCGGCGGCCCGCGACCGCGGCCCCCTCGGCCGCCCGCTGCGTGCCGTACGCCTTGGCCTCCTTGCGCACGAAGACCGTCGGCAGGCCGGTGAGCTGCGACATCACGGTTGCGAGGGGGATGCCGCCCAGCTCCATCCCGGCCAGGGCGTCGCACTCGGGCAGCAGCTCGGTCATCGCCGCGGCGACCTCGCGCAGCAGGGCGGGCTCGGCCTCGAACCGGTACTTGTCGAAGTACTCGTCGCTCACCTGGCCCGAGCGGAGGCGGAAGGAGCCGGTCAGGTGGCAGGTCTCGTACACGCGGCGCGCGAGCGGGCTGGTCATGCCGCCACCCTCTCATCCGGCGCGGCCGGTCCTCATCGGAATCGTCAGCACAGATTGAGCTCGCGGGCCCAGAGCTGGGCGGCGGTGCGCTGGGGCAGGCTCGACGGGGCCTGCGGGTGCACGAGGTGGTACTTGCGCCGGATCGAGCGCAGGTGCGTGTTCGCGGTGTCGATCGAGACGTACAGGCGCCGGGCCGCGGCCGCCGTCGACAGGTGCTCGCAGCCGATGAGGCGCACCACCTCCAGCTCGCGCGGGGTCAGCCGGTGCTGGCGGCGCCGGGCCACGGCCGCGGCGAAGACGCGCGCCACGGCGGCCCGGGCCTGCTCGGCGGTGAGCCCGCAGCCACGCGCCGCGCGCTCCAGCGGCTCGCCCTGCCCGAGCGCGCGCAGGACCCGCTGGTCGGCCGCGGACAGCTCGGCCCCCGGCGGCAGCGGCCGGCGGCGGACGTCGGCGTGGAGCATCGCGGCGAGCGCGGCCGACAGGTGCCGCCCGTCGGCGTCGACGACGCGGATCGCGGCGACGAGGCCGGCCGGGTCCTCGGACTTCTCGACGTACCCGCAGGCCCCGGCGGCGACCGCGGCCAGGGCCTGCTCCTCGGGCGCGTACCCGGAGATGAGCAGCACCCGCCAGCCGTGCGCGACAAGCGCAGCGACCGCCCCGGCCCCCGACGGGCCCACCCCCGGCATCACGTCGCAGACGGCGATGCCCGGCGGCCCGGACTCGACGGCGGCCGCGACGCTCGCGGCCAGCGGCCGCACAGTGAAGCCGTGCTCGGCCAGCAGCGGCGTGAGCACGGTGACGAGCGGGCCGGCGAGCAGGCGGTGATCGTCGACGACGACTACGGCCCCGGCCACCGCGGCACCACCCCGGTCCCCCGCCCCGGCGCCGCGCGCGCCCGCCGTGTCCACCCCATCGACGCCTATCGTCCCGCGCCGGGCCGCGGCCGGGCATCGGTGCGTCGGCGGATGCCATTCCGCCTCCGCGTCCGGCCGTGCCACTGCGGAACTCCCCGGGGCCGGTCCCGCAGTGGCACGGCCGGCGCGCCCCCGCCCCCTCGGCGTGCCCCCAGTGATGGCACAGGCGGAGATAGGTGCAACGTCGTTATCGCGGCAACTCGTACACCTCGGTCGCCGGATGGCCCGCCCGCTCGTGCACGCGCAGGATCGTCTCCCGGTCCGGCCCGTGGGCCAGGCGGAACATCAGGCCGGAGACGGGGTCGAGCCAGCCGCGGCCGAACCGGACCCCCTCGGCGGCCGCGTGCTCACGATCGGCGGCGAGCGCGGCGGCCAGCTCCTGCGGGGTGACGTCCGCGTAGCCGGCGTGCACGTCCATGAACGTCGCCATCCGACTCAGGAGCCTTCCTGCACCTGGTAGATCTCGTCGGCGACGAGGCCGTGGGCCTCGCGGTGGACGGCCTCGGCGGCCTCGGCCGACGGCGCCTCGGCGAGACAGAAGATCTTCCCGCGCGCCTCGTCGACCCAGTACCGCAGGTAGCTCACGTCGTACTTGGCCTGCGTCTGCAGGTCGGCCATGTGCGCCTTGACGACGTCGTCGACGGCGACGCCGCCGTCGATGCTGTGAATGTCCATGTAGAGCGGCATGTGCCAGCGCCTCCTCGATCCGATGCGGTGTCATGACCGTATGGAACCCGGGGGTACCGGCGGATCGGGAACGACTCCCCAGGTTTGCGCCGCGACTACCCGGTTTGTAACGGGACACACGGCGGATGGGGAATCGGCTATACGTGATGCGTGACCGAGATGCCCCCGATCGCCGACGTCCCCGCCGAACCGATCGCCGTCGTTGCCCCGGACCCGCCGCGGCGGCGCCCGCCGCTGCTCGTCGCGGGTGCGGCGCTCGTCCTGCTGCTCGTCGCCGGCGCCGGGTTCGCCGGCGGGTTCCTCGCCGGCCGCCCGCCCGCGGAGCGCTACCTGGTCGCGGTCTACATGAAGACCGATGCCGGCGACGCCGACAAGGCCGGCGTCCGCAAGGCGCTCGAGGGGCTGCACCCGGACGGCGCCGTCCGGTACGTCACCAAGGAACAGGCGGCCGCCAAGGCGCAGGAGACGTTCAAGGACAACGCCGAGGTCCTCAAGTACATGACCGCGGACAACCTGCCCGAGTCCTTCGAGGCGGACGTGGTGACCCGGACGATCACCTGTGCCGGGATCGCCCCGATCTGGAAGCTGACGGGCGTGGACAAGGTGACCGTCCTGCGCAAGTACCACGGCAAGGTTCCCGGCGCGCAGATCGGCTGCTGACGGGGCGTCACCCCGCCTTGCGGGCGGCCTCGGCGCGGGTGGCCACGCCGAGCTTGCCCAGCACCGCGGAGACGTGGTGGTCGACGGTCTTCACCGACAACACCAGCCGCCCGGCGATCTCGGCGTTGGTCAGGCCCTCGGCGACCAGGTCGAGCACCTGCTGCTCGCGGCGGGTCAGCCCGTGCTGGTTCGCGCGGGTCGCGGTGCGCGGGCCGGCCGGGATCGAGCGGGCGCCCGCGTCGCGCAGGCGCTGCCGGGCCACCCGCACCGCCGCGGCCGCGCCGAGGTCGCCGAAGACGGCCAGCGCGTGGCGCAGGCTGTCCTCGTCGCCGGCGCCGAGGCGGGCCAGGGCGGCGTCGTACGGGCAGCCGAGCGCCTCCCAGGCCCGGGCCGCGCCCGCGAAGTCGCCGGCCACCTCCAGCGCGAACGGCTCGGCGAGCACCCCGCGCGCCGGGCGGTCCGAGCCGGTGCGGCCCAGCCAGGTCGCGACCCAGCCGCGCAGCCAGCCGTCGGCCCGCGCAGAGGCGTCGTCGGCGAGCTCCGCCTCGGCCCGGGCGTCGGAGACCTTGCCCGCGAGCCAGAACGCCTCGGCCCGGCCCAGCCGCGCCTTGACGATCCACTGGGGCTCGCCGCAGCCGTCGGCCGACGCGGCGGCCTCGTCGAGGGCCTCCCACACGCCGTCCTCGTCGCGCCGGGCGCGGATCGTGGCGTTGACGTACAAGGGATAGATCCGGTTGATCGGGGACGCCTCCTCGACCCGGGTCAGCACCTGCCGGCACAGCACCAGGGCCTCGTCCCACCGGCCCATGCGGGCCAGCGACGCCGCCCGCTCGCCGCGCAGGCAGGTGCCGTAGGTGTCGACGTCGTGCTCGTCGCAGTACGCGATCGCCTCGTGGTAGACGGGCTCGGCCTCGCCGAAGCGGCGCGCCCGGCAGAGCAGGCCGTAGAGGTTGGTGTACGCCCGGCCGGCCTTCTCGTCGTGGCCGTGCGCGATCGCCACGTCCAGCGCCCGGCGCATGAGCGGCAGCCACTCCTCGCCCTGCATGAGCCGGGCCACCGACTCGGTGTTGAGGGTGTCGCTGAGCAGGTCGTGGCGGCCGAGCGGGGCGGCGATCGCCTGCGCGCGGCGGGCCAGGTCGGCCGCCTCGGAGTGGCGGTCGGCGAGCATGCGCTGCTTGGCCAGGTGGGCGTAGGCGCGCGCGAGCTCCTTGCCCGGGCCCAGCGGCTCCAGCACCGCGATGGCCGCCTCCGCGTCGGCCAGCGCCTCCTCGCCGCGGCACAGGCTGACCCACGCCGCCGAGCGCATCCGCAGCGCGTTGCCCTCGCGCCGGCCGTCGCCCGCCGCGCGCCACAGCACCCGGGCCCGCTCGGCCGCCTCCGCCACGCCCGTCCAGGCGTCGATCATCGACAGCTCGAAGGCGAGCGCGTCCAGCAGCCGCGGATCGTTGCCGTCGGCCCGGACCGCGCGGTGGTACTGCGCCGCCGCCTCCCGGTGCGAGCGGAGCCCGGCCGCGGCCTTCGCCGCACGCACCGCGTGGTGCAGGGCGGCGGCGCTGTCCGCGGCGGCCTCGGCGTGGTGGGCCATGCTCGCGTCGTCGCCGGACCCGAGCCGCTGCAGGGCGGCGAGCACGGCGGCGTGCGCGGCCGCGACACGATGCGGTGGCAGCGCCTGCTCCACCGCCAGCCGCGCCAGCTCGTGGCGGAACCGCAGCCCGGTGGCATCCCCGGTCAGCAGCCCCGACGCGACGAGGGCGTCGAGGGCCTCGGGCGGGGCGCCGGTCGCCGCGGCCAGCAGCCGCGGGTCGACGCGGAGGCCGATCAGGGCGGCGGTGTCGAGCACGGCCCGCGACCGCGGCTCCAGGCGGGCGGCCCGGGCGAGCACGGCGTCGGCGGCGGAGGCGGGGATGCCGGCGGTACCGTCGCGGACGAGCTCCGTCACGAAGTACGGGTTGCCGCCGGTGAGCCGGTACAGCTCGGCCGGGTCGACGCCGCGCTCCTCGGCCAGGGCCCGCACGGCCGGCTCCGACAGCGGGGCGAGGCCGATGCGGCGGGTGCCGCGCTCCGTGCCGAGGTCGCCCAGCGCGACGCGCAGCGGGTCACCCGGGGCCAGGCCGTCGTCGCGGTACGTGAGCACGGCGACGGTCCCGCGCAGCCGCCGGCCCAGGTACCGCACCAGGTCGATCGTCGCCTCGTCGGCCCAGTGCAGGTCCTCGATGACGAGCACGTCGACGTCCTTGAGCGCGCGCAGGGTCGCGGCGAAGAGGTGGTCGCGGCCGACGGTGACGTCGAGGCCGATCTCGTCGGCGATGTCGAACAGCGGGCCGAGCGGGCGCGGCGTGAACAGGCCGTCGCACATGGCCCAGACGACCCGCTCCTTCTCCCGGCCCCGGGTGAAGGCCTCGACCAGCGCCGTCTTGCCGACACCGGCCTCGCCGCCGACGAGCACGACGCGGCCCTCGCCGGCGCGCGCCTCGCGGGCGTACTCGGCGAGGGACGCCAGCGCGGAGTCCCGCTCCAGCAGGGTCATAGCGGCTACCGGTCGCGCGGGCCGTACCGCTGCTCGGCGCGCGCCCGGGCCCGGGCCGCCTCGACCTCGCGGTCGCGCGGCGGCGTGCGGGTCACCAGGCCGTCCAGCAGGGTCCGGGTGGCCTCGGTGACGGCCCGCACGGCGGCGTCGAACGCCTCCTGGTTGACCGCGGCGGGGTGGGTCATACCGGCGACCTTCCGCACGTACTGCAGCGCGGCGGCCTCGATCTCGTCCTCGGTCGCGGGCGGCTCGAAGTTGTTCAGCACGCGGATGTTCCTGCACATGACCCCTACGATGCCAGGCCCGCGAAAAAATGTCGCACCCTCTCGCTAGTGTGCCGGTCATCCGATAGACGAGGGAATGGAGCAACCCGCATGGCGTGGCTGGCGGCCGGCGGCGGCTATGAGGTGACCCTGGATGCAGGGCGCATAGCGTGCCGTAACCAGAAGGGCAAGGTGCTCAGGTCGATGCCCTCGTCGCTGCGCGACGACCCGGCGGTCGCCGGGCTGCGGCAGCTCTCGGAGTGGCTCGCCCGGCACGAGGCGGAGGTGCGCGAACAGGTCGACCTGTGGATGATCCGGTCCCTGCCCGTCCCGGCCGGGCTCCTCGCGCGGGTCTGGCCCGACGAGACGTGGCGGGCGGCACTGACCGACCTCGTGGTCGCGGTCCTCGACGACGACGGCGCCTTCGACCCCGACGAGGCCGGGTTCCTCCGCGACGCCACCGCCGACGGGATCGGCATCGTGAACCTCGACGGCGAGACGGTGCGGCTGCCGGCGCAGCGGGTCGCGGTGCCGCACCCGACGCGCCTGCCCGACCTGGAGGACCTGCGCGAGTTCGCCGCCGACCTCGGCGTCGAGCAGTCCGTCGACCAGCTCTTCCGCCAGACCTGGGCCCGCCCCGGCGAGCTGGAGCCGGGCGCGGTGAGCGTGCGCGACTACGCCGGCGGCCGCTTCGCCGAGCTGCGCCACCTGCTCGCGCGGGCCGGCTCGCTGGGCTACCCGGTGCGCGGCGGCTACGCGGTCTGCCGCGTGTTCGAGGACGGCCGCGGCCTGGAGGCCCGCAGCTGGGTCGGGGCCGACGACCCCTACTCGGAGGCGGAGACCGGCGACCTGGTGTTCGTCCACCCCGACGGCAAGTCGATCCCCCTCGCCGAGGTGGGGCCGGTCGCCTGGTCGGAAGGCATGCGCATGGCCGCGGCGCTCTACGCGGGCCGGGTCGTCGAGGAGAGCAAGGAGGAGGACGCATGAGCGAGGCCCTGCTGGACGCGGGGGCGGTGCTGCCGCTCGGGTCCGACGTCGAGAAGGACACCATCGACACGCTCACGACCCGGGCGTATGTGCATCCGGTGCTCGGCGACCGCCGGGTCGTCCGGCTCGTGCCGGGCGCGCTCGGGCCGGCCGAAGACCTCACGATGGAGTTCCTGGGCTTCGCCGCGCCGGAGACCGTCGCCGAGGTCGGCGTGGTCCGGCAGCAGGCGCTGGGCTTCCCGGCCTGGGCGCTCGTGCACGACCCCGCCAACGGCCACCACGCGCTGGCCCTGGTCAAGGACATCGAGCGGCTCGTGCGGGTCGCGAAGTCCCGCATCGGCCCGGCCCGCGACGGCTTCAACGAGCTCGGCGAGCGCCTGGCCCGCTCGGTGCCGCACTTCCTGCCGACGTTCTACGAGGAGGCGGCCCGCGCGTTCCTGGCCGCCGACAGCCAGACCTACGCGGCGAGCATGTTCGGCAAGGCCCGCGAGGCCGAGCGCACCTACGCGCTGGCGATCGACGAGGAGCGGCAGCACACCGTCTTCCTCGAGTTCGCCCTGGCCGGCGCGCTGACCGCCAAGGCCCTCGCCCAGCACGCCCGCGACCTGGCCGGACGGTGCCCGCCGGCGGTCGCCTACGAGCGGTTCCGCCGGCTGTGCCTGGAGCGGACGCTGGGCGGGATGCCGCCCTACGCGCAGATGCACGTCGACCTCGGGCGCCTGGCCAAGGCCGCGAAGCTCGGCCCGGAGGAGGACGAGGCGGTACTGAGCGAGCTGCTCGCGGCGCCGTCACTGCTGCGGGCGCCGGGCGGGTTCTGGAAGGCCTACCGGCCGGCCCTGCTGCGCATCGCCCGGCGCGACCCGAAGGTCCGCGGCCAGGTGCTGGGCATGTTCCCGCAGGACTGCCCGTTCGACGTGTGGCTGGAGATCCTGGAGGAGAGCGGGGCCACGGAGGCGCTCACCGGCGCCGCCGACCCGGTCGCCGCGGCGCCGGACGGGCCCGCGGGCTGGCTCGCCCGCGCCGACCGCAGCCGGGGCTGGCGCAAGGAGCGCAGCGCCCGGTTCCTGGCGCTGGCCGAGCGGATGGCGCCGCGGCTCATCGCCGACGGCACGCCGGTCGAGCTGGCGCCCGCGCACGGCCGCGTCGACCTCGACCTCGCCGACCTGATGCTCGGCCTGGGCGTGCCGATGGCCGAGGTCGACGAGCACGCCCGGTGCGACGTCGGCGTCTGGCTCGGCGACGAACGCGAGGGCCGCCGCGACCTGAGCGTCGCGGTCACCCACGAGCACCTCCGGCCGCTGCTGGCCCAGAGCATCGAGGGGTTCCTCCATACGTGGTACCGGGCGGAGGACGCCAAGGTCGACGCGTCCAAGGTCGCCCAGGTGGTCGCGGTGCCCGGCCTGCGCACCGCGCTGCACTGGTGGCTCGACCGGCTCGCCGGCCGGGTCGAGGCGCAGGGCCTCACCACGGTCGGGGCCGAGCTGGACCGGCTCACCCTCGTCGCCTGCCCCGACGGGCTCGCGGTCAACCCGGCCGCGATCGCGCGGATCACCGCGTTCGACCTCGGCCCGGTGCTCGGCCGGACGCTGCGGGCCGGGGTCGTCGACGAGCTCGGCTGGCCCGCGCTGGAGGCCGCGGCCGAGACGCTCGAGGCGCTGGACCGCAGCCGGCTGACCGACAACCTGGTCGTCACCACGCAGTGGCCGGCGCTGGTGCTGCGGCGCAACGACCGGGTGCTGGTCGTCGGCGACGAGGGCGTGGAGCTCGACCACACGCTGCGGGTCCCGGCCGACGAGCTGCGCTACTCGTGGAACTTCGCGGTCCGCTACGTCGACGGGCAGCTGCTGGTGAGCTGGCACCGCGACGGGGAGCGGGCCGGCTACTGGAGCGGCACCCCCGACGACGTGTTCACCGCCGCCGACGACGGGCTCACCGGGCACGGCGAGAGCTCGCTGGCCCTGGAGGGCGGCGGGCGCACCGCGGGCGGGCGGCCGCTGCGCGCCGGGGACCGCCGGGCCCAGGAGCGCGGCTCGGTCGTCAGCGACGGGCGGCACCACTGGGTGCTGCTGGAGGAGCCGGACGGCTCGATGCGGTGGTACGAGTACGACACCGCGACCGGCGAGCGGGGACGCGCCTCGATGCCGGCCTTCTTCGAGGACGGCGCCGCGGACGGCCAGCAGCTCGAGACCGCGCGCTGCCGCATCCGCCCGGCCTCGCCGCGCATGGCGGGCAGCCCGCTCGGCCACCGCGACGGGCTCGTCGGCTGGCGGGTGCGGCGCACCGACGGCGGCCAGGCCGGCGAGGGCGTCGACGGGCGGGCGTTCGCGATGGCCGACCCGCAGGCGACCCGCTCCGGCAACCCGGGGGTGCTCAGCGGCGCGATCCGCTTCCCCGGCTCCGACACGCTGCACGGCCTCTACGTCGAGCGCGCCTGGCGGGACAACAGCGTCCGCCTGTACACCCCCGAGGGTCTCTGCTTCGCCAAGGTCGGCACCACCGGCGACGCAGGGCCGTTCGCCGAGGCCACCGCGCTGGTGCCGCACGTGGCGTTCTGGCACCAGCTGCGCCCCCGCGACGAGGCCGGCTCGCACGCGCTGCGGGCGATCGGCGACGACGCGGCCGGGCGGCTGATGCAGGCCGTGGCCGCGCTGGCCGGCCCCGACGCCGACCGGGCCGAGATCCCCGACGACGCCGTGCGGGAGGCGATCCGGGCGGCGCTGCCGGAGCTGAGCCACCCGGCGCTGGTCGCCGGCGTCGGCGGGGTCGTGCGGCACGCGGCCCGCGCGGCGCTGCGCCTGGCCCGGCTGACCGGCGTCACCGCCGAGATCCTGGCCGGCGGGGCCGCCGCGGCCGCGTTCGACGACCCCGACGCCCACCTGGCCGGCGACGAGGTGCTCAACGCCGCGCTGTCCGGCCTCATCCCCGGCTGCTACAGCCACGGCCGGGAGTGGGTGAAGCACTTCACCGACGGCGGCGCCGCGCTCACCGGCGGCAAGCCGCGGAGCCCGCTCGACGCCTGGATCCGCACCGGCGACCTCGACTGGTGGGACACGCTCGGGGTGCTGCCCTCGGTGCTGCTGCGGGCGGCGTCGCCGGCCACGAGCCCCGAGCACCGCGCCGCGCTGCTCGACGCGCTCGAGGTGCTCGCCGCCTCCGGGCTGCTCGACGGCGACGGCCGCACCCGCCGGCTCACGCTCGAGCCCGACAGCGGGCGCCCGGAGATGGCGGCCGGCGAGCCCTACGCATCCGGCCCGGGCCGGGTCGTCCTGCCGTTCCAGGTCTCGGCCGAGGGCGGGGTCACCGGTATCGAGCACGCCGCCGACGGCCGGTTCGGGCCCGTGCCCGGCCACGCGATCCGCTTCGAGCGCGGGTTCGACCACCGCGGCATCGGCCGCGACGCCGTCGCCCGGTTCGTCGCCGCCGCCCGGGAGCACGGCGGCTGCACGCTGCTGCTGGCCCCGGGCACGGTCCGGGCGCTGTCGGCCGCGGCCGGGGTCAGCCTCGCCGAGGCGACGGTGCTGCTCTCCGGGGCCGTCGACGACCGGCAGTGGTCGGCGAGCAAGGCGGCCGGCTGGGAGCCGGCCGACCCCACGGTCACCGACTATGCGATCGACACCGCGATCGAGCACGTGCGGCGGGACAAGTCGCTGACCCCGAAGGGCGGCGCGCACGCGGCGCTGCTGCCCGCCGACCCGGCGCAGCTGTGGACCACCGGGCCCGACCCGGCCCGGTTCGGCGCCTGGCGGGCCGAGGCGGTCGGCGCCCGCACCCCGGTGAGCGACGAGCTCATCGCCGACTGCCGCCGGGCCGGGGTCCCGTCGGACGTGAGCGCCTCCGAGTTCCTGCACGGCGTGGCCAACCCGGGCACCTGCGCGTGGCTGCAGGCCCCGGACCGGGGCGTCGACGGCGACGACCTGCTCGTCACCGTCGCCCGCGGCCTGCCGTGGCTGGTGCGCCGGCTCCCGGCCGGCGACCCGATCCGGGCCGCCCTGCCCGGCGTGCTCGAGTCGGTGCGCCGGATCACCCGTGACCCCGCCTTCGAGCTGTTCGTCGCCGGCGGCGAGGAGGCCGCCGTGGAGAAGGCGCTCGCCCAGCTGGGCCTCGACGTCCAGCGCGGCGATGAGGAGCTCGACGCCGGCCTGTTCGTGGTCTCCGCCAAGGGCTACTGGCGCCAGGTCCGGGTCCGCCCGGCCCGCATGGACGGCCCCGACGACCCGCGGGTCGACGCGCTCATCGCCGCGCTGAGCGGGGTCCGGACGCCGATCGTGGCCCTGCGCGCGGTCCTCGGCGAGGAGATCTCGCGCTGGCTCGACGCGCCGGACGTCGAGGCGCCGCACGACCCGTCGCGCTCGGCCCCGCAGCTCGTCGCGCAGGTCGCCGAGCGGCACGGGCTCCGCCCCGACGCCGCCGCGCTCTACCTGCAGCTGCTGGCCCTGCCCGACCCCACCGACCGCAACGTGGCCGCGTGGACCGGGTGGAAGCCGGCCCGGCTCAAGGCGGCCCGGGCCGAGCTGCTCGGCACCGACCTCGTCGTGGAGGCCAAGCGGCCGCGCGCGGGCCGGTCGCTGTTCCTGCCCGGCGGGTGGCTCGCGTGGAAGGCACCGGTGCTGCCGCTGGAGCGGTGGAAGCTGCCGCTGCTCATCGGCGCCGGCGAGGACGGCACGGCGCTGGGCGCGGTCGTCCCGGCCGCCCCGGCCCCCGAGCTGTTCGGCCGGGCCTGGGAACGGATCGTCGCCGGGGACACGCCCCGCTTCGAGGAACTGCAGACCCGAGGCCGAGCCTCGCAGGGAGGACGTCGATGACCGCCACCGTGACCGCACCCCGGCAGGTCGACCCGGCCGAGCACGCGCACGCGACCGAGCTCGCGTTCCTGGCCGCGTTCGACGGCGGGGCGCGCCCGCCCGGCTGGCGGCTCACCCCGCGGGCCGTCGTCACGTTCATCGTCGGCAGCGACGGGGAGCTCGCCCTGCCCAAGGGCAAGCGGCCCGAGGGCGTGCCGGCGAAGCTGGAGATCGCGCGGAAGTTCGTCGGCGACCGGGCCCTGGTCGAGCGGTGCGTCGTCACCCTCGCCGGCGAGCGCGGGCTGCTGCTCGTCGGCGAGCCGGGCACCGCCAAGTCGATGCTGTCCGAGCTGCTCGCGGCGGCCGTGTGCGGCACCAGCGAGCTGGTCGTGCAGGGCACCGCGGGCACGACCGAGGACCAGCTGCGGTACGGCTGGAACTATGCCCTTCTGCTCGCCCACGGCCCCAGCCCGGAGGCTCTCGTGCCCTCGCCGGTGCTGGCCGCGATGCGGGCCGGGCAGGTGGCGCGGATCGAGGAGATCACCCGGTGCCTGCCCGAGGTGCAGGACGCGATGGTGTCGATCCTGTCCGACCGGCGCATCGCGGTGCCGGAGCTGTCGGGCACCGACGGCGCGACGGTCCACGCCGCGCCGGGCTTCACGCTCATCGCCACCGCCAACCTGCGCGACCGCGGGGTGTCGGAGATGTCGGCCGCCCTCAAGCGCCGCTTCAACTTCGAGACCGTCGGCCCGATCCCCGACCTGGCCCAGGAGACGGCGCTGGTCGGCCGGCAGGCGCGCGCGGCGCTGGAGCGGGTGCAGACGCCGTTCGAGGTCGACGAGGCGGTCCTCGAGGCGCTCGTGACCGCGTTCCGGGACCTGCGGGCCGGGCGGTCGGTCGAGGGCTGGGAGGTCGAGCGGCCCTCGACGGTGATGAGCACGGCCGAGGCGGTCGCGGTGGCCGCGTCGCTGGGGCTGGCCGCCGCGTACTTCCCCGGCGACCGCGACATCCTGTCCCTGCTCCCGGCCCACCTGCAGGGCGTGGTGTGCAAGGACGACCCGGCCGACGGCGCGAAGCTGCTGGGCTACTGGGACGGTGCGGTCCGCCGCCGCGCCGAGGAGGGCGCCCGCCTGTGGCGCCGGCTGTGGGAACTGCGCGATGTCCTCCAGCCCTGAGCCGGTCCCGGCCGGCGCCGACCCCGACGCCGCGCTCGCGGCGCTGGCGGGGGCCACGGTGCCGTACCTCATCGGGGTGCGGCACCACTCCCCGGCGCTGTCCGTGGTCATCGGGGAGCTGCTCGACCGGTTCCGGCCCGAGGTGCTGCTGCTGGAGCTGCCGGCGGAGTTCGCGTCGTGGCTGCGGTGGCTGGCCGACCCGGGCACGCGGGCGCCGGTCGCGCTCGCGGGCGTGCAGGGGGCCGACGGCGGCCCCGCGTTCTACCCGTTCGCGGACTTCTCGCCGGAGCTGGTGGCCGTGCGGTGGGCCGCGAAGCACGGCGTGGAGGTCGTCCCGTGCGATCTGCCGCTCGCGTCGCGCGGCTGGGACGAGGCCCGGGCGCCCGGCGTCGTGACCGCGCACGGCTCGTCGTTCGGCGACGCGCTGCGCCAGGCGGCGAGCGGGCGGCCGGACGAGGACATGTGGGACCGCGTGGTCGAGGCCCGCGCGCCCGGATCCGACCCGGAGGCGGTGCGGCGCGCGGCGCTGCTCATGGGCTGGGCGATGCGCACCGACGCCGCGACCGGCGGCGGGGTGCCCGAGCTGGACCGGCGGCGCGAGGCGTGGATGCGCCGGTGCCTGGCCGCGGCCGGCGACCGGCGGGTGGCGGCCGTCGTCGGGTCGTTCCACGCGGCCGCGCTGCTGGCCGGGGCGCCCGCGCCCGACCCGGCCCCCGGCGGGGACGGGGACGTGGTGACGTCGCTGGTGCCGTACAGCTTCGCGCTGCTGGATGCGCGGTCCGGGTACCCGGCGGGGATCCGGGATCCGCGGTGGCAGCAGTCGGTCGTCGACGCCGCGGGGCGGCCCGAGGGCGTGGAGGCCGCGGCGCTCGCCTCCGTGGTCGAGGTCTGCTCGCGGGTGCGGGCCGGCGGGCACCCGGCCGGGCCGGCCGAGGCGCGCGAGGTCGTGCGGCTCGCGTCCGACCTCGCCCGGCTGCGGGGGCTGCCGGCGCCCGGGCGGGGCGAGATCGTCGAGGCCCTGCAGAGCGTGCTCGCGCACGGGGAGGTGCTCGGGCGCGGGCGGGTCGTGGCGGCCGCGATGGAGGCCGTGCTCGTCGGCGACGAACGCGGGGCGCTGGCGGCGGGGGCGCCGCGGTCCGGTCTGCGGCCGGCGGTACAAACCCTGCTCGAACACCTGCGGCTGCCCGGGCCCGGGGCGGCCGCGAAGGATCTGCGGCTCGACCCGCTGCGCTCCGACCTCGACCGCCGGCGGGACGTGGCGATGCGGCAGCTCGCGGCGTGCCGCATCCCCTACGCCGAGCTCGCCGGGGTCGAGGGGACCGGGGGCGTCGACGCGCTGTCGACACGGTGGAACGCCCAGTGGACGCCCGGCACCGAGGCGATGCTCGACGTCGCCGGGGTGCGCGGGGTCACGCTCGCGCAGGCGGCCGAGGGGGCGCTGCGGGAGCGGCGGCGGCGCGAGGAGAGCGCCGAGGGCGCGACCGCCGCCCAGATCATCGGCGGGCTGGCCGCGGCGGCCGAGTGCGGGCTGCCGGCGCTGGCCGCCGAGCGCCTCGCCGAGGTCGCCGAGCACATCCCGGCCGGCGCCACGCTCGAGGAGCTGATGGCGGCGCTGGGCCTGCTCGACCGGCTGCGCAACGGGCACGTTCCCGGCCTGCCCGCCGCGGTGGCCGCGGACCTGGCCGACCTCGGGGGGCTGGGGGATGCGCTGGAGGCGGCGGCGGTGCGCCAGGTCGACGGCCTCGCCGGCTCCGACGACCTCGCCGACGTCCACGCGCTCGTCGCCCTGGGCCGGCGCGCCGACGCCGCCGGGGTGGGGCTGCGCCTCGCCGACGCCCTGCGCCGCCTGGCCGCGAACGGCACGCCGACGATGGCGGCCGCGGCCGGCGCGGTGGAGGTGCTGCTCGGCCTCGCGGCGCCGGACGGGCTCGGCTCGCGGGTCGCGTCCTGGGTCGACGCGGCGGTCGACGACGACGCGCGCCGGCGGCTGCTGGGCCACCTGCGGGGCCTCCTGGCCGCCGCGGAGCCGCTGCTGCAGTCCGGGCCCGACGCCCTCGACGGGCTGCTCGACCGGGTCGCGACGCTGCCCGACGACGCGTTCCTGGCCCGGCTGCCGGCGCTGCGGGGCGGCTTCCAGGCGGTGAGCCCGGCGGGGCGGGACCGGCTGCTGGCGGTGGTGCGCGACCGTCTCGGCGACACCGATCCCGGCCCCGGCTTCGGCGCCGACCCGGCCTCGCTGCTGCCGCGGCTGCTGGCGGACGGGGCCGGACGGGCGGCGGTGGAGTCGCTGGGCCTGATGCCCGCTCCGCCTGCTTCGCCGTCGCCTTCCTCTTCGTCGCCGTCGGTTTCGGCTCCGGCCGGACCCGCTCCGGGGAACCTCGCCGTGGTCGACCGGTGGCGTCTGCTGCTCGGGCGGCAGGAGCAGCGGATGGATGCGGGCGCCCGGCGGTACGCCACGGCGCTCGACGAGCTGTACGGGAAGGGGCGCGGCGAGGGCTCCGCCGCCGAGGCGGCCGGGCGGGCCGGGCGGGAGGCGCCGTTCCCCACCGTGCGGGAGTGGGCCGAGGAGCTGTCCGCGCTGTTCGGGCCGGGCGTCCGCGAGGAGGTGCTCGCCCGCGCGGCCGAGGGCGGGCGCCGCGACGCCGTCATGCTGCTCGAGCCCGACGCCGTCAACCCGTCCGTCGAGCTGCTGCAGACCGTGCTGTCGCTCGCCGGTGGCCTGCCCGAGGCCTCCCTGGTCCGGCTGCGGCCACTCGTGGCCCGGATCGTCGAGGAGCTCACGCGGCGCCTCGCGACCCGGCTGCGCCCGGCGCTGGCCGGGATCAGCACGCCGCGGCCGACGTACCGGCCGGGCGGCCCGCTCGACCTGCCGCGCACGCTGCGGGCGAACCTGGCCACCACCCGCCGCGGCGAGGACGGGCGGGTGCAGATCATCCCGGAGCGGCCGGTGTTCCGGACCCGGGCGCGCCGCGGGGTCGACTGGCGGCTCGTGCTCGTCGTGGACGTGTCCGGCTCGATGGAGGCGTCGATCATCTGGTCGGCGCTGACGGGGGCGATCCTGGCCGGGGTACCGGCGCTGACGACGCATTTCGTGGCCTTCTCGACCGAGATCGTGGACCTGACCGACCGGGTCTCGGACCCGCTCGGCCTGCTGCTCGAGGTGCAGGTCGGCGGGGGCACGCACATCGCGAAGGGTCTGCGGCACGCGCGGAGCCTGGTGACGGTGCCGTCGCGGACGCTCGTCGTCGTGGTCAGCGACTTCGAGGAGGGGTACCCGCTGGGCGGGCTGCTCGCCGAGACGCGGGCGCTCGTCGAGTCGGGCGTGACCCTCCTGGGGTGCGCGAGCCTCGACGACGCGGGCCGGGCGCGGTATTCGGTGTCGATCGCGTCGCAGCTGGTCGCGGCCGGGATGCCGGTGGCCGCGCTGAGCCCGCTGGAGCTGGCCCGCTGGGTCGCGGAGAAGGTGAAATCGTGAACGCATCCCTGCCGCCGATCGAGGCGACGGTGCTCGTGGCCGCCGTCGAGGGACTGCCCGCGCGGCTGCGCAAGAAGCTCGACGACGCCGGTCCCCGGTTCGCCGGGCTGGCGGTGGGGCGGGACGGGGAGCGGTACACCGTGGCGGTCGACGACGCCACGACCGTCACGCTGCTCGCGCCGGGCGGGGTGGTGCGCTCGGCCGGAGACGTGACGTGCACGTGCCTGCTCGCGCCGAACTGCCTGCACCGGGCCGGCATCCTGTCGAACGCGCCCGTGGCTTCCCCGGACGAACCCGCCCCTTCGCAGGACACGCCGGCGGCTTCTGAGGACACTCCGGCGGCCTCGGACGGCGCGGCTGTGGCTTCGGATGAGGCTCGTGCGTCCACTGTGGATGGTGCGTCGCCGGTCGAGGCGGGCGGCGGCGCGGACGAGCTCGGGGTCGTGCCGCGGGCGGCCGTCGAGCAGGTGTGGCGCGCGGCCGTGGCGGTGCTCGGGGGCGGGGTCGGCGGCTCCGGGACCGTGGCGCGGGCCGCGCTGCTGCGGGCGGCGCACGAGGCGCAGGCGACGAAGGTGTACCGGGCGGCGGCCGCGGCGCGCGTCGTGGCCACGCTGCTGCAGGCGGCCCGCGGCGGCGACGCGCACTACCGGCTGGCCGACCTCACCGAGGCGATGCGGGAGCTGCTGTACGTCACGCACGCCCTGCGCACCGGGGCGAGCACCGAGCTCGGCACGGCGCGGCGGCAGTACCACGTCGAGGGGAGCCTGCGCCTCTACGGCCTGTGCACCACCGCGGTCCTCGCGGGCACCGGGCACGCGGGCGTGGTCACGTACGCGGCCGATCGCCAGGGCCGGCTGTGGATGATCGCCGACGTGATGCCCGGCGACGCCAAGCGCGCGGCCCGCGGCGGCGACGCGACAATCGCCATGGGCGAGACCGCGCTCACGCACCGCGGCCTCACCCGGGCCGGGCTCGTCGTCACCGGCGCGACGGCGGCCGGGAGCCGGCAGCTCGGCGCCGGGCGCTCGGTGCGGGCCGTCACCGCCTCCGGCGCCGGGTGGCACGAGGAGCCGCTGGCCGGGCTGTGGGCGGAGCCGGTCGCGGAGCAGGTGCATCGCGCGTTCGCCGCGCTCGCGGTGCCGGTGGCCGACCGCACGGCCGGCGCCGACCTGCTGTTCCTGCGGGTGACGGTCCGCGGTACCGACGGCGACGCGGTCCTCGCCGAGCACGCCGACGGCACCCCGCTGACCCTGCGGGTCGCCGCGGACCACGCCGCGCTGGGCTACCGCGAGAACCTGCGCGTGCTCGGCCGCGCGGAGGGCCTGCGCATGCTGATGGTCGCCCGGCCCGACCCCGGCCGCCCCGGCACCGTGCTGCCGCTGGCCGTGGCCCCGGACGACGGCGAGCCGTGGCGCGTCGAGGGCCACGCCGACCTGGCGTTCGACCGGCTGCACGCCAGCCAGCTGCCGCGGATGGAGCTGCGGGAGGAGGAGCCGGCCCCGGCCGCCGGCCCCGACCCGGAGACCGCCGCGGAGGAGGTGTGGCGCCCGGCGGTCCACGACCCGGCGCTGCAGCTGCTGGCCGCCCAGGTCGAGCGCACGGTCAACGGCGGCCGCGTCATGCTGACCTTCCCGACCGGCCGCGCCCCGTCGGCCGCGACCCGCCTGCGCCGAGCGCGCCTCGAGACGGGCGCGGCGCTGCTCGACCACCTCGTGGCCGCCGCGAACGACCGCCCGCGCAACGCCTTCGGCCGCTTGGCCGACGACGACGGCACCGCGTTCGCCCAGGCCTGGCTGGCCACGGCCACGTACGCGGACGCCGCGAGCCGCGCCCTGGCCGAGGCGAGCTGGCTCCCGGCCGCCCCGCCCTGACCCGGACGGACCGACGCCCGGCCCGGCCTGTCCGATCCGCGCGGCCTGTCCGATCCGCGCGGGCAGGCCAATCCGCGCGGGCTGTCCGATCCGCGCGGGCAGGCCAATCCGCGCGGGCAGGTTGGTCCGCGCGGGCAGGCCGGTCCGCGCGGACCGGAGGGGTCACTCTGACCCAGGTCGGCCCGATGCTCACCGGCCGCCGCGACCAACGGGCGGGCCGGTGCGGGCCGACCGGGTCCGCGCGGACTGCAGGGCCACTCGGACCCGGGCCGAGCCGACGCCCATCGCCCGCCGTCGTGATGCGCCACGTCGCGCCCCCATGACACCAGGTGACGACGGCTATGCTTGGAGGCGATGTCCCGCTGGAAGCCTGACGCCGCCGGTCGCCTCGTCGCGGCGGCCCTCGAGCTGTTCGACGAGCAGGGGTACGACGCCACGACCGTGGCCGAGATCGCCGCGCGCGCCGGGCTGACCAAGCGCACCTTCTTCCGCCACTTCACCGACAAGCGCGAGGCGCTGTTCAAGGGCTCGGAAGAGCTGGAGCAACTCTGGCTCGACGGCGTCGCCGGGGCGCCCGCCGGGGCCGGGCCGCTCGCGACCGTCACGGCCGCGTTCGACCCGGTCGCCGCGATGTTCGCGCAGCGCCACCACTTCGCCCGCCTGCGCGCCGCCGTCATCGTCGCGAACCCGGAGCTCCAGGAGCGCGAGCTGATCAAGCTCCAGCGGCTGGCCGGCTCGATCAAGGCGGCCCTGGTCGAGCGGGGCGTGCCCGAGAACGCCGCGATCCTCGCCGCCCAGTCGGGCGTGACCGTCTTCCACGTGGCGTTCGCGCGCTGGGTGCGGCAGGACGACCCGGCGGCCTTCCGGGCGTTGCTTGACGAGTCGCTCGAGGAGCTGCGCGCGATCAGCCGGGCCTGAGGTCAGGCGGGCGGCGCCACCCGGAAGCCCTGGACGCGGACGGCCAAGGCGTCCAGATCGCCGTCCAGCTCCTGCACGCCGAAGCCGAACAGCATCCGCATCGCCCCGTCGCCCAGCTCGATCGGGTGGAAGGGCAGCGGGTAGTCGCCCTCGTCCGGGTCGGGCGGGACCGGGTGCTCGCCCGCCCAGAACGGCCCCTCGAAATCGTATCGCTCGCCGATGTCCTCCAGGACCCCGTCGTCCGGCGAGAGGCTCAGGGCGCGCACGAGTACCCCGTCGTCCCAGACGGCGAAGCCCAGCCAGTCGACGACCGAGTGCATGCCGAACAGGATCGTCCGCCGGCCGGCGCCGAGCCCGAGCAGGTGGGCGTCGAGCCGGGTCGGGTAGTCGAACGCGAGGCGGCGGTCCAGCAGCACCGAGGCGGCGGGCCGGACGGTCGCGTAGGTGACGTCCACCGGCGGGTACGTGTCGAGCAACGAGCTGTCCTCGGTGGGGTCGCGCCGCACGTCGTACCCCGGGAACGCCCTCCGGACGAGCTCCTCCACCGGCGCGTCCGGCCCGGGATCGGCCCGCAGCGCCTCCGTCAGGTTGCCGTCGGAGAACGCGAGTATCGCCGCCTTCGATCCCATGCGGCCATGTATATCAAGCGCCGCCCAGGGCCGAGGCCTCGACGGCCGCGACGAAGGCCTTCGCGCGGGCCTCGTAGTTGTCGTACCGGCCGTAGCTGGGCGCGGCCGGGGACAGCAGGACCACGCCGCCCGGCGGGATCAGCTCGCGGGCCCGGACCACGGCGGCGGGCAGGTCCGCGGCGACCTCGCGGCGGACCGCGGGCAGATCGCCGACGACGTCGAGGATGTGCTCGCCGCTGTCCGGGATGGCGATGAGGGTCACCGGCACCGCCTTGTCGCGCAGGTAGTCGCGCAGCGGGGTGTAGTCGATGCCGCGGTCCTGGCCGCCGACGAGGACGGCCAGGGGGCGGCCCGCGTACGCCTCGATGGCGTGGATCGTCGTCTGCGGCGCGGTCGAGAGCGAGTCGTCGACGAACTCGACGCCCGAGGGGTCGGCAATCGGCGTCAGGCGGTGCGGGAGCGGGGCGTAGGAGCGCAGCCCCTCCTCCAGCGCCGAACGCTCCGCGACCACGTCGACGCCGGCCGCCTCGAGGGCGGCGAGGGCCACGCAGAGATTGCCGGTGTTGTGCGTACCCCGCAGAGGAAAGGCATCGCGCGGGAAGAGCCGCTCGCCGTGGCGGACGATCCAGCCGTCCTCGTCCCAGTTGTGCACCGGAACCAGGGGCAGTCCCGGGCGCGCGGCCAGTTCGGCGGACAGGGTCGGGTCGGCCGCGTTGTAGACGACCGCCTCCGGGCCGTGCATGGCGATGTTGAGCTTGTGCGCGTAGTACTGCGACGGCAGCCCGTCGCGCGTCCAGTCGAGGTGCTCCTCGAACAGCGACGTGATCACCGAGACCCGCGGCGAGTCCTCGAGGTCGGCGCACTGGTACATCGAAAGCTCCAGCACATACCGCTCGGCGGGCGGCAGCGACAGCACCGCGATGCCGATGTTGCCGCCCAGCTCGTTCGGGCGGCCGGTCGCGGTCAGCAGGTGCGAGATGAGCGTCGTCGTGGTGCTCTTGCCCTTGCTGCCGGTCACGCCGATCGTCTGCCGGGCGTGGTCGGCCATCCACAGGGCGGTGCCCCCGGTGATGGAAACGCCCCGGCGCCGCAGCTGCTGGATCCACGGGTTCGACTCGCCCACGCCCGGCGAGCGCACGAGGACCTCGACGCCCTCCAGCGCCGGGCCCATCGCCTCGCCCTCGAAGAGCGGGACGGCCCCGTCCCAGGCGCGGGCGGCCAGGAACGTGGCCTTGTCCTGCACGGCGACGAGGGACGCGGGCCCGGCCGCGGCGATCGCCGCGAGCGCGGCCATGCCCTCCCGGCCGGTACCCCAGACCGCGACCCGCCGCCCGGCGAGCTCAGACAACTGCATGAGTCGGTACTTTATCCGCGCCGGCCGGTCGCCGCCTTGCGGTAGTCGCTGTTGAGCCGGCCGATCAGGGTGAGCGGGATGCCCTTGGGGCAGACCGTGGTGCACTCCCCCGCGTTGGTGCAGCCGCCGAAGCCGGCCTCGTCGTGCGCGGCGACCATGCCCAGCACCCGCGAGTCGCGCTCCGGCTGGCCCTGCGGCAGCAGGCCGAGGTGGCCGACCTTGGCCGCGGTGAACAGCATCGCGGAGCCGTTCGGGCACGCGGCCACGCAGGCGCCGCAGCCGATGCACGTGGCCGCCTCGAACGCGGCGTCGGCGTCGGCCTTCGGCACCGGCGTGGCGTGCGCGTCGGGGGCGGCGCCGGTCGGCGCGGAGATGTACCCGCCGGCCTGGATGATCGAGTCGAACGCGCCGCGGTCGACCACGAGGTCGCGCACGACCGGGAAGGCCGCGGAGCGCCAGGGCTCCACGTCGATCGTGTCGCCGTCGCGGAAGTGCCGCATGTGCAGCTGGCACGTCGTGGTCGCCTTCAATGGGCCGTGGGCGACGCCGTTGATCATCATGCCGCACATGCCGCAGATGCCCTCGCGGCAGTCGTGGTCGAAGGCGATCGGCTCCTCGCCGTCGACGATGAGCCGCTCGTTGAGCACGTCGAGCATCTCCAGGAAGGAGGCGTCCGGCGAGATGTCCTTGACCGGGTACTCCTGCATCTTCCCGCGGGCCGAGGGGCCGGCCTGGCGCCACACGCGCAGCTTGATGTCCATTACTTGTAGCTCCGCTGGGTCGGGTGGACGTACTCGAACTCGAGCGCCTCCTTGTGCAGCACGGGCGGTTCACCGGTACCGGCGAACTCCCAGGCGGCAACGTAGGAGAACTCCTCGTCGTGGCGCAGCGCCTCCCCGTCCGGGGTCTGGCTCTCGGCGCGGAAGTGCCCGCCGCACGACTCCGCGCGGTGCAGGGCGTCGATGCACATGAGCTCGGCGAGCTCGAAGAAGTCCGCGACCCGCCCGGCGCGCTCGAGGTTCTGGTTGAGCTGCTCGCCGGTGCCGGGCACCTTGACCCGGGTCCAGAACTCCTCGCGCAGGGCCCGGATCAGCGACACCGCCTTGGTGAGGCCCGCCTCGGTGCGCTCCATGCCGCAGTACTCCCACATGATGTGGCCGAGCTCGCGGTGGAACGAGTCCACGGTGCGGTCGCCGTTTATCGACAACAGGGTCGAAAGCCGCTCTTCCACCGCACTGCGCGCAGCCACCACGGCCTCGTCGTCGGCCGCGACCGCCGGGAAGGGGCCCGCGGCCAGGTAGTCGTTGATGGTGTTGGGCAGCACGAAGTACCCGTCGGCCAGCCCTTGCATCAGCGCGGACGCGCCGAGCCGGTTGGCGCCGTGGTCGGAGAAGTTGGCCTCGCCGACGACGAACAGGCCGGGGACGTTGGACTGCAGGTCGTAGTCGACCCAGAGCCCGCCCATCGTGTAGTGCACGGCCGGGTAGATGCGCATCGGGGTGACGTAGGGGTCGTCGCCGGTGATGCGCTCGTACATCTCGAAGAGGTTGCCGTACTTGGCCTCGACCGCGGGCCGGCCCAGCCGGGCGATGGCGTCGGCGAAGTCGAGGTACACCCCGAGCCCGCCGGGACCGACGCCTCTTCCCTCGTCGCAGACGTTCTTGGCGGCCCGGGAGGCGATGTCGCGGGGCACCAGGTTGCCGAACGACGGGTAGATGCGCTCGAGGTAGTAGTCGCGCTCGTCCTCGGGGATGTCGGCCGGGGCGCGGTGGTCGCCGGCCCGGACCGGCACCCAGACGCGGCCGTCGTTGCGCAGCGACTCGCTCATCAGCGTGAGCTTGCTCTGGTGCGTGCCGGACTCGGGGATGCACGTCGGGTGGATCTGCGTGTAGCAGGGGTTGGCGAACAGCGCGCCCTGCCGGTGCGCGCGCCACGACGCGGTGACGTTGCAGCCCTTGGCGTTCGTGGAGAGGAAGAAGACGTTGCCGTACCCGCCCGAGGCGAGCACCACCGCGTCGGCGAGCTCAGTGGTGATCTCGCCGGTGACGAGGTCGCGCACGACGATGCCGCGGGCCCGGCCGCCGGCCACGACGAGCTCGAGCATCTCGTGGCGGGCGTGCATCTCCACGTTGCCGGCCGCGATCTGGCGCTCCAGGGCCTGGTACGCGCCGAGCAGCAGCTGCTGGCCGGTCTGGCCGCGGGCGTAGAAGGTGCGCGAGACCTGGGTGCCGCCGAACGAGCGGTTGTCGAGCAGGCCGCCGTACTCGCGGGCGAAGGGCACGCCCTGGGCCACGCACTGGTCGATGATGTTCACCGAGACCTGGGCGAGGCGGTACACGTTGGACTCCCGCGCCCGGAAGTCGCCGCCCTTGACCGTGTCGTAGAAGAGCCGGTACACGGAGTCGCCGTCGTTGCGGTAGTTCTTGGCCGCGTTGATCCCGCCCTGGGCCGCGATCGAGTGCGCGCGGCGGGGGCTGTCCTGGTAGCAGTACGACCGGACCTTGTACCCGGCCTCGGCCAGGGTCGCCGCCGCGGAGCCGCCGGCCAGCCCGGTGCCGACCACGATCACGGTGAGCTTGCGCTTGTTGGCCGGGTTGACGAGCTTGGCGCCGAACTGCCGCCGTTCCCAGCGGGTCTCGACGGGCCCGTCCGGCGCGGCCGTGTCGGCGATCGGGTCGCCCTCGCTCCAATATGGAAGGTTCATGTCAGGACACCAGCCCGGTCAGAACGGCGAACGGTACGGAGAGGTAGCCCACGACCAGCACCAGCGACAGCACCAGGGCGACGGCCCGGGCGGTGCGCTCCCCGCGCGGGGACTGCTGGCCGAGGGTGCGCAGCGCGGAGAAGATCCCGTGGCGCAGGTGGAAGCCGATCGCGACGATCGCGAGCGCGTAGAACAGCGTCACGTACCAGCGGCCCGGCGCGAAGTCGGCGACGACGTTGGCGTACGGGTGCTGCTTGTCCCCGACCGGGTTCACCGTGCCGGTGGTCAGGTCGAGAATGTGGAACACGACGAACAGCAGGATGATCACGCCGCCCCAGCGCATCGTGCGGGCCGCGTAGCTGCCCTGGACCCTGGGCCGGTGGGCGTAGCGGACGGGCCGCGCGGCGCGGGCCCGGCGGGCCAGCACGACGGCGGCGAAGATGTGCGCGAGCACGGCGGCGGTGAGCCCGCCGCGCTGGAGCCACAGGTACCAGGTGCGTGGCAGCAGCGGCGTGCCGAGGTCGCGCAGCCAGTGCGCGTAGTGGTCGAACGCCTCGGCCCCGACGAAGATCTTGAGGTTGCCGGCCATGTGGGCGAACAGGAACAACACCAGCAGGATGCCCGTACCCGCCATGAGGATCTTCAGGGCAATCGAGGACCGTTTTCTCCGGACTTTTACCGGCCTGGTCCGTTCTGCCGCCATTACCGCCACTCCGCCGACGCTAGGTTCCCGGCGCGCGATTCGTCCAATGCATGAATCCCGCAGCGGCGATAGCCATAGGCTATTGAGGTGCAGCTACAACAGCTTCGATACTTCGTAACCGTCGCGGAAGTACGACATTTCACCCGCGCGGCGGAGCAGCTCGGTGTGAGTCAGCCGACACTGAGTAAACAAATTCACACCCTGGAGTCGGCCCTGGGCGCCCCGCTGTTCGACCGCTCCCGCGGCGGCGTGGCCCTCACGACCGCGGGCGAGACCCTGCTGCCCCGCGCGCGCCGGGTCGTCGCCGAGGCCGACGGCGCGCGCGACGCCGTCCAGGAGGTGGTCGGCCTGCGCCGCGGCCGGGTGCGGGTGGGCGCGACGCCGAGCCTCTGCACGTCACTGGTACCGCTGGTGCTGCGCGAGTTCCACGAGCGGTACCCGGACATCGAGCTGCACGTCGACGAGGGCGGCTCGCAGGACCTCGTCGCCGCGCTGGTCGCGCACGGCCTGGACCTGGCGTTGATCGTCGAGCCGGCGCGCGGCACCGACCCGGCCCTGGAGACCGTGCCGGTGCTGCGGGAGAGCCTCGTCGTGGCCTCGGTCGCGCCCCTGCCGGCGCGCATCGCGCTGGCGTCGCTGCGGGACACGCCGCTGGTCATGTTCCGCACGGGCTACGACCTGCGGGACACGACCCTGGAGGCCTGCCGGCGGGCGGGGTTCACGCCGCGGTACGCGGTCGAGGGCGGCGAGATGGACGCGGTGCTGGCCTTCGTGGAGGCGGGGCTGGGGGTGGCGCTGGTGCCGAGCATGGCCCTGGTGAACCGCCCGCTGCTGAACGCGGCGCCGCTGGTCGCGCCGGGCGTGCACCGCACGATCGCGCTGGCCCAGCGCCGCGAGTCGGTCCTGCCGCACGCGGCCCAGGCCCTGCGCGCAACCCTCCTGACCCACGTGGCGAAGGGCCCCCTCCCCCTCGGCGTCCAGCCCCTCTAGTATGGCCATGTGGCCATAGACTCGAATCGAATCGACGAAGTCACCGGTTTGACGGTCGCCGAGATGGAGGCCGCGGCCGAGGATCTCTACGCGCACCGCGATCAGGTCGCCGGTGAGGTCGTGCCCAGCGAGCCGGCCCCGGAGATCCGCTCGGTCGTGTCGGTCCGGTTCGGTCGCGGCGAGCTCGACAGCATCGCCGCCGCGGATGCCGCCGGGTTGCCGCTCTCGACCTACATCCGCAACGCCGCGCTCGCGGCCGCGGTGCCCTTCGACCTCGAGGCCGCGCGGCGTGAACTGCGCACCGCGCTGCGCGCGATGGGCGAGCTCGACCGCAATCTCGGGTCCGCCGCCTGACCGATCTTGTGGGGCGCAGGTCACGCTCCGGATGCGGGGTCGCGCGCGAAAGCCGTGGACCGGCAATACTTGTCGATCGTGGAGACTGCACGCAGCGATCGGACGCGAGCCTGGCTCGCCGCGCACGAGCTGGACACGGACGGTGACCCCGATGACGCCGCTCGCGATCTCATGCCCGAGATCCGCGGCGACCAGGCGCTCTCGCCCGCCGACAAGCTGGAGATCGGCCTCGGCCTGCTGGAGATCCTCGACGCCTACTGGGTGACCGTCGAGCTGCGCTGGTTCGTCAACGCCGCCGACGACGAGGAGCTCTGGGCCGCGCACTGGGAGGCGATCCGCGCGCACCTGGAGCAGCCGCGGCCCAGCGAGGCGGTGCTGTACTCCCTGTGGGTCGACTGGTTCGAGGACATCGCCACCGTTGAGCGCGCGTTCACCGCCGTCCTGGCCCGCGACACGGACCGGCTCGGCGAGGAGGACGAGGCGCTGCAGCGGCGCGCGGCGGCGGTACTGAAGGTCAGCGGGCCCGTGCCGTGGAAGCTCAAGTATCCGGTCTACACCGCGGCCGCCGAGCACGAACGGCTGCGCCGGGCCGTGTTCAGCGGGGTGCTGTACAGCTTCCACGACGTGTACGGCTCGCTGGAGATCGGGCCCGCGCTCGAGCTGCTCGACCGCCTCGGGCTGCCGGAGGAGACCGAGCACCTCACCGAGCTGCGCGAGGAGCTCGCCGCCGGCCACGCCAACCAGCACCACCGCGACTGAGAACGTCCTCAGCCGCGTCCGGTAAGTTGCTCTGCGGCTAGTCGGGCGCGGCGAGGAGGAACGGCGTTGCAGATCTGGGAAGCGATCGTGCTGGGCGTCGTGGAGGGCGTGACCGAGTTCCTTCCGGTGTCCTCGACCGGGCACCTGACCATCACCGAGAAGCTTATGGGCATCCCGATCGACGACAAGGGCGTCACGGCGTTCACCGCGGTGATCCAGGTCGGCGCGATCCTCGCGGCGGTCATCTACTTCCGCAAGGACATCATCCGGTTCGTCGTCGCGCTGTTCAAAGGCGCGTTCAAGGCCGACCAGCGCCACGGCGAGGACTGGCGGATGGCGATCAACGTCATCGTCGGCTCGATCCCGATCATCGTCGTCGGCCTGCTGTTCAAGGACTACATCGAGGGTGTACTGCGCAGCATGTGGTTCGTGGCCGCGGGCCTCGTGCTGTGGAGCATCGTGATGACGCTCGCCGACCACCTGGGCAAGCAGCAGCGCGGCGAGGCCACGGTGACCTGGAAGGACTCGCTGATCATCGGCCTCGCGCAGTGCATCGCGGTCATCCCGGGCGTGTCGCGCTCCGGCGCCACGATCAGCATGTCGCTGTTCCGCGGCCTCGACCGGGTCACCGCGACCCGGCTCTCGTTCTTCCTGGGCATCCCGGCGCTCACCGCGGGCGGCCTGCTCGAGGCGGTCACCCGGGCCAAGGAGATCGGCGACACCGTGGGCTGGGCGGCGACCGGCGTGGCCACCCTGATCAGCTTCGGCGTCGCCTACGTCAGCATCGCCTGGCTGCTCAAGTACGTCGCCGGGCACACCTTCGCGGCGTTCGTGTACTACCGCGTCGCCGTCGGCGGGATCATCGTCGGCCTCCTGTGGGGCGGCGCGATCACCGCGACCTGAGCCGGCGTTTTCTACCGCGTTTCCCCGGCGAAATAGGGCGCCGCGGAGTTTACGCAATCCGAACCGCGCGCTTACCCATTGACGGGCATCAGTGGGTACCGATGAATGATGCGCAGACTGCCCACCCTGATCGCCGCCGTGACCGCCGCCGCGCTCGCCGCGGCCGCGCTCACCGGATCGGCCGCTCCGGCCGCGGCGCCCGCCCCGCCCAACGTCGTCTTCGTGCTCGTGGACGACCTCGCCTGGAACCTGGTGCAGTACATGCCCCAGGTTCAGCGCCTGCAGCGCGACGGTACGACGTTCACGAACTACACCGTCACCGACTCGCTCTGCTGCCCGTCCCGCTCGTCGATCTTCACCGGCAAGTTCCCGCACGACACGGGCGTGTTCACCAACGAGAACCCGGACGGCGGGTTCGGCGTGTTCCGCGACCGCGGCAACGAGCAGCACACGTTCGCGACGGCGTTGCAGGGCCGGGGCTACGCCACCGCGATGATGGGCAAGTACCTCAACGGGTACCTGCCCAAGGACCTCTACCAGCCGCCCGGCTGGAGCGAGTGGGACGTGGCCGGCAACGGCTACGGGGAGTACAACTACAACCTCGACGAGAACGGCAAGCTCGTCCCCTACGGCAACGCCGACTCGGACTACCTCACCGACGTCGTCAGCGCCAAGGGCCAGGCCTTCATCCGGCGCTCGGCCGCGGCCGGGCAGCCGTTCCTGCTCGAGATCGCCACGTTCGCGCCGCACGGCCCGTTCACCCCGGCCCGCCCGGACCTCGACAAGTTCCCGGGCCTGACCGCGCCGCGCGGCCCCGCCTTCGACACCCTGCCGACGGACGCGCCCGCGTGGCTGGCCGGCAACGGCCCGCTCACCGCGGCCGAGCTGCAGAAGATCGACGCCGACTTCCGCAAGCGCGCCCAGGCCGTGCAGGCCGTCGACCGGATGATCGCCGGGCTGCGCCAGACCCTCGCCGACGCCGGGGTCGCCGGCAACACGTACGTCGTGTTCAGCTCCGACAACGGCTTCCACATGGGCCAGCACCGGCTCGTGGAGGGCAAGCAGACCGCGTTCGACCACGACGTGCGGGTGCCGCTGGTCGTCGCCGGCCCGAGCGTGACCGCCGGCATCGAGCGGCCGCAGGTGGTACAGAACATCGACCTCGCCCCGACGTTCGAGCGCATCGGCGGGGCCCCGGTCGCCGCCGACGTCGACGGCCGCCAGCTCGTCACGCTGCTGACGGGCGGCACCACCGCCGAGTGGCGCACCGCGTCACTGGTCGAGCACCACGGCCCGGGCACGAACGCCGACGACCCCGACGTGCAGGACGCGCGCAACGGCATGCCGACGACGTACTCGGCGATGCGTACGGCGACGTACACCTACGTCGAGTACACCGACGGCGAGCGGGAGTACTACGACCGCGGTTCGGACCCGAACGAGCTTCACAACGTCGCCGGCACGCTCCCGGCGGCGCGGCTGGCGGCGCTGCACGACGCCCTGACGGCGCTGGTGGGCTGCCACACCGGGGCGGCGTGCTGGAGCGCCGGTCACGTCGCCTGACGCCGGCTCCCCCTGGTCCTCGCCGCGAGCTCGGCGAGGACCAGGGGCACGATCCCCGCGGGATACCACGCCATATCGATCCAGTCGAAGGCGTCGCCGAGGGTCAGGCGCAAGAGGATGTTGTACCGGCTGAGCTCGTGCGGAACGCCGGTGAGCTGGAACAGCTCCACGGCCCAGCAGAAGGCCAGGGCGTACGCGCCGGCGGTCAGCGGGCGGCACCTCGGGGCGATGAACACGACGGCGGCGTAGACGGCCGACGCGTACAGGGCGGTGCCGCTGTCCTGCTGCAGCGCGCCGTTGCTGTAGAGCGTGCCGCCCGCGAGCGCCCGGATGCCGAAGGCGAGGGCGAGGGCGGCGACGGCGGTCACGACGGCGGCGATGCGTACGGCACGGGTGGTCTCCAGCACCCGCGGATGCTACCCGGTCGCGCCCGTCAGCAGGGGCGGCTGCTCGCGCTGGTGCTGCCCCAGATGCGGTACTCGCCGCCGGGCTGGGTCAGCGAGTACGTGACGTCCCAGCGCGTGCACGTCTCCGACTCGCGGCCCTTGGGCCCCTTGCCGGCCTGCTGCTGGCTGCGGAACGTGACCCGGGCCTGCAGGCTGCCGTGCCCGGTCGGGTCGGAGCCGAGCGCGAGCAGCAGGATGTCGTCGTCGGTGCTCGTGGAGATGCCGTCGCTGAAGCGCTTGACGGCGTTCGTGTCGCCCTGGTTGATGGAGCCGCCCGGGTCCATGACGTTGAGCGCGGCGCCGGCGTCGCGGGCGTTGACGGCGGCGTAGTACTTGTCGAAGACCGCGGCCACGGCGGGGGCCCGCGCGGGGTCGAGGCTCGGGTCGAGGCGCACGGCACCGACGCTCGCCGGCAGCGTGGGCGCGGCGGCGGTGGTGGGCGCGGCCGTGGCCGGCGCCGCGGTGGTGGGCGCGGGGGCCGTGTCCGTGTGCGCCGGCACGATCGGGTTGCCGGTGCCGGCCGGCCCCGCGGTCGGGCTCGCGTCGCCGCCGCCGGGCATCCAGCGGTCCCGCAGCACGAACGCGACGGTGCCGCCGGCCAGCAGCAGTACCACCGCCACGATCGCCGGGAAGATCCAGACCGGCCGGTGCCGCGGAACCGGCGTTCCCGACGGCGGCTGCTCGTTCGTGACCCACGGCACGGGCGCCGGGCCGAGGGCCGGGCCGGCCCCGGGCCAGTTCTGTGCCGCGAGGTCACCCGGGTTGCCGGGCGCGCCGGACGTCGGCCAGTTCTGCGCGGCGGCCTGGGCCGGGTCGACCGGCGGCCCCGACGAGGGCCAGTTCGGCGCGGGCTGCCCCGACGCGGGCCAGTTCGGCGCCGGCCAGTTCGGCGCCGGCTGGTTCGGCGCCGGCTGGTTCGGCGCGTTCTGGTTCGGCGCGTTCTGGTTCGGCGCGTTCTGGTTCCAGGCGCTCTGGTCGAGCGCGGATGGGTTCGGCGCGGGCTGGTTCGCGGCCGGGAGAGCCGGGGTGGTCGCGGTGGCCGGGGCGGTCGGCGGGGCGCCGGAGGGCGACCACGAGCCGAACGCGTCGGCGGGGGCGGACGCGGGCCAGGAGACCGGCGGGTCGGCGGGCAGCGTACCGGGCGGCGGCCACCCGCCGAGCCCTCCGGCCGCCGGTCCGGACGCCGGGCGGGCCGCGCCGCAGGAGGCGCACACCGCAACGTCGTCACCGTTGCCGGTACCGCAAACCGCACACTGCCACATGTAGTCAGACCGAACCGTACGTCGCGTGCGGATGCCATCGGCACATCGCCCGGCATCGTCCGCCGTTCGTGCCGGGCTCGATCGACAGTAGCGCCCCCGCGCCAGGGTTCAGGCCGTGATGCGGAAGGAGGCGGTGGCGGACTTCCGGCTCGTCCGGCCCACGAGCTGGACGACGACCGCGCCCGCCTTCGTGCCGGCCGGGGCCACCGTCACGCTCGCCTCGGCCGTGCCCCCGTCGTCGGCGGTCAGGGTCGTGAGCAGCTTGGTGCCCGCCCGGGCCTCGACCTTCTCCCCCGCCGCGAAGCCGTGCGCGGTCAGCTTCACCGCCACGCCGGCCTTGCCCGCGTTCGGCTGCAGCTGCACCGTCGCCGGCACGCCGGCGGAGGCCGGCGGCGACGACGGCGGCGGCGCCGGCGGTCCGGCCGCGGCCGACGCGCTCGGGGTCGCCTCCGGGCCGAAGAGCGCCGCCCGGCCGTCCTGCAGCAGGCCGCGGCCCCACGGGGTCAGCACCATGATCAGTACCCACGGCAGCAACGGCAGCGCCGCGAACCGCAGGCGCCGCAGCACCCGGCGGCGCGGCTTCGGCGGCGCCACGACCGGCTCGTCGCCGGCGGCGGAGTCGGTGGCGGAGTCGGTGGCGGAGTCGTCGTCGCGGGGCATGAGGGACTCGTCGCCGTACACCGCCACATTGCCCTGAATCGTCACGCCCGGTCCGATGATCACCGAGGGGCGGCGGGCCGGCGGCGGAGGGGAAGCAGGAGGAGGACTGACCGGCGCGACCGGAAACGCGCTGACAGGAGCCGCCGGCGGCACCGGAAACGCGCCGGTCGAAGGGGGCGGCGCCGCCGGGTGGCCGCCGCCGTAGACGGTGCCGCTCGCGGTGTGGTCCGACGGGGCCGGGAGCGCCACCGGCCGCGCGGGCGAGCCGTTGGCCAGCAGGAGCGCGCCGAACGCCACGGGAAGTTCGGGCTGTTCGGGTACCACCGGAGCCAACCCGAACCGCGCGTGCAGCCGGCTCGCCACCAGCGGCAGGCGGCTCGAGCCGCCCACGAGCACGATCACGTCCAGCCGGGCCGGCGGGATGCCCGAGCGCTCGAGGACCCGCCGGGTCTCGTCGACGGCGCGGTCGACCAGCGGCCCGGCGACGCGGTCGAGCTCCTCGCGCGTGAGGTGGGTGGCGCGGTCGAGGCCGGGCACGTGCAGCGGGGCGGACGCGGCGCGGGACAGCATCTCCTTGGCCTGGCGCACCTCGGACCACAACGTGCGCCGGTCGCGCAGCTCGCCGGGCGTGCGCGGCGCGGCCAGGCGGCGCCACCGCTCCGGGTCGGCCGCGGCGACCAGGTGCCCGACGTGCCCGACCAGGGCGTCGTCGACGTCGGTACCGCCGAGGTCGGCCAGCCCGCCCGTGGCCAGCACACGCAGCGCGGGGGCGGCGCCCGTGGCCTCCACGACGGTGACGTCGAGGGTGCCGCCGCCGAAGTCGAACACCACCGCGCAGCGCCCGGGGGCCAGGCGGCCGCCGAGCGCGCGGACGCAGTACGTCGCGGCCGACACCGGCTCGTCGACCAGCGTCACGCGGCCGAGCCCGGCGCGCGCGGCCGCGTCGAGCAGCACCGCCCGGCGCGTGTTGCCCCAGTCGACGGGGCAGGTCAGCACGGTCGCGCCGGCCACCGGCACCCCGGTCTGGGCGGCCTCGGTGGCGGCCCGGCGCAGTACCGCGGCGAGCAGCTCGGCGACGGGCAGCTCGCGGTCGCCGAGCAGGATGACGCCCTCGTCGACGCGGCCCTTCGGGTTGGGCTCGAACCGCGCGGCGTCGGTCATCAGGTGCCGCTCGGCGTCGCGGCCCAACGAGCAGCGCCCCGGACGCGTCGGCGAACACCGCCGAGGGCAGCACCGGGCTGCCGTCGAACAGCAACGGCCGGGGCGTGCCGTCGCCGCGGTCGACCACCGCGACGGTGTTGGAGGTGCCGAGGTCCACCGCGAACCGGAAAGGCATCGCGGCATCCTATGGCAGCCGCTCAACCTCCGGGCGAGTCCCACCACCGCGGGGCGCCAGCAGCGACCACAGCCGGTTCATCGCGGCAGCCGAGCGAGCACGTCGTCCAGCGTCACCCCCGCGGCCGTGCTCAGCACCAGGCCGGCGGCGGTGAAGCGGGCCGGGTCGGCGTACGCGTTCGGGATCGCCACGCAGCGCAGGCCCGCCGCCCGCGCCGCCGCCGCGCCGTGCGGGGTGTCCTCGAACGCGACCGCCCGCGCCGCCGCGATGCCGAGCCGCTCCAGGGCGAGCCGGTAGACGGCAGGGTCGGGCTTGTGGGCGGCGACCTCGTCGCCGAACGCGCACGCCTTGAAGCGGCCGAGGTCGCCGGTGCGGCCCAGGTGCTGCTCGACCCACGAGCGCGGCGAGCTGCTGGCCACCGCCATCGGCAGGCCCAGCTCCTCGGCCCGGTCGAGCCACGCGCCGGGGCCCGGGGCCAGGCCGAGCGCCGCGTGCATGGCGTCGCGGTGGGCGGTGCGGCGCGCGTGGCTGGCGGCGCGGTCGTAGCCGGGCCCGGCGGCCGCCCCGAGCTGCGCGTATCTGGCCTCGGTGAGGTCGCCGCCGTGGTCGGCGAAGAACCCGGCCTCGTCCAGCGCCAGGCCGTGGTGGCGCCACTCCGCGCGCCAGCACTCCAGCAGCGTGCTCTCGGTGTCCATGAGCAGGCCGTCGAAGTCGAACACCAGTGCCTCGATGCCGGGGAGCAGCATGCGGCGACGGTACGACCGCCACCGCGGCGGCCCTATGATCGCCGTCACGTCCGGCAGTCGGCCGCTCCGCCGATGTCGCCGGAGGCTCGCATCCAGTACGGTGCGCTGCGTGGAAGACGGGGATCAGACGGAGCCGGCCGCACCGGCGGTGACGGCCGAGCCCGCGGCGGCGAAGATCCCGCAGCAGCGCGGCCCGGACATGCTCCAGCCGCCGCTCCCGGACGAGCCCACCGCGCCGCCGCCGCTCCCGGACGCGCCGCCGCATCCCCTGGACGCGCCCATCGCGCCGCCCATGGCCTGGCCGACGCCGAGCACCGGGCCCGCGCCGTTGCCGCCGGCCACGGCGAGGCGCCGCTGGCCGCTGGTCTCGGGCCTGGTCGTCGCGGCCGGGCTGGTGCTGGCGCTCATCGTGTGGATCGCCGCGCAGGGCCCGAGCGGGCAGACCGTCGCGCTGCCCGGCCGCGGGCTCCCCGTCCGCTCCGGCGCGGCCGCCGCGGCCGCGCCCCAGACCACCGCCGGCGAGCTCACGGTCGCCGACAAGATCCGCGGTCAGCTCGCCAAGCAGGCCAAGGCGCTGCTGGCCGGGGACCGCGACGGCTACCTCGCCGGGGTGGCGGCCAACCTGCGGGACGGCTACATCAAACGGTTCGGCTCGCTGCGGGCCATGGGCGTGGGCGGGTGGACGCCGAACCTCGTCGACAAGCCCAGCCAGGGCGCCGACGGCAGCTGGGACGTGATCGTCGAGTACGACTACTGCCTCGGCCAGGGCTGCACCCCGCAGTCCTCCCAGGTCGTGCAGACCTCGTGGAGCATCGCGGGCGACCAGGTGACGGTCACGAAGTACACGCAGGGCACCGACCCGTGGGACGCCTCCGCGCTGCAGGCGCTCACCGGCCGCCGGGCCATCGTGGCCGGCTCCGGGGCCACCGCGAGCAAGCTCCAGCGGGTGCTGACCGCCGCCGACGCCGCGGCCGACATCGCCGACCGCTACTCGCACTGGGGCCCGGCGCCGAAGTGGTACATCGTGTACGTCGCCGCCCCCAGCGAGTGGAACAGCTGGTGGGACAACACCGACCTCGGCCCGTTCTACGACGGCTACTCCAAGGGCGCGCAGGGCGTGGTCATCCAGTCCGACGACGCCGGCGGCAGCTACCTGAAGAACCTGCTCACCCACGAGCTCGGCCACGTCGTGACGATCGGCGACACCTACGGCAGCGCCGATCAGTGGTGGCTCACCGAGGGCATCGCCGACTACATCTCCGACCGCGACGGCCAGACCACGCGGGGCCGCCTGCCGTCCGTGCGCCAGTTCGTCAGGCAGGGCTGGAACGGCTCGATCGCGCTGGGCCCGCCGCCGGCGAGCGCCAAGGGCCAGGAGATCGACGCGCGGTACGGCATCGCGCTGCTCGCCGTCACCTGCCTGGCCAAGAAGTACGGCGAGGGCAAGATGCTGGACTTCTTCGGCGGCGTGGTGCGCAACAAGGAGTCGCTCGAGTCGGCCTCGACCGCCTACCTGGGCACCGCCTGGGCGGGCGTCGCGTCGGCGTGCGCGAACGAGATCCGCAACGCCTGAGCGCCTCAGCGCTCGTCGACGCCGCCGAGCACCGGCTTGACGTCCAGCACCGGGGTGCCGTCGATCGCCTCCAGGCCCGAGACCCGCACGCGCAGCCCCTCGACGGCCAGGATCACCGCGCCGTGCAGGCCGATCGGGTTGGGGCGGTCCGGCGCGCGGGTGCTGAACACGCCGGTCTCCGGCCGCCCGAGGTCGCCGCGCGGGCGCACGGCCAGCACGTCCCGGTCGGCGCGGTGCAGCCAGGTGAGCAGCAGCACCCGATCGCCCGGGCGCAGGTCGGCCAGGGCCGGCCCGACCCGCTCCGCGAAGACCACCCACGCCTCGGGCGCGTCCTCGTCGCCCTGCCGCGGCGCGCCCGCCCGGTCGGTGAGCGGCGACTCGACGCGGCCGACCGGCCGGACAACGAACCCGTCATGCTCCATACCGCGGACCCTACCGAACCTCAGTCGACGGTGGGTGACACCCGGTTGCCCCGTTTGAGCTCGTAGAACCCGGGCGTCGTCACCATCAGCAGCAGGCCGTCGAAGAGCCGCCCGGCCGCCTCGCCGCGCGGCACGGGGGTCACCACCGGCCCGAAGAACGCCGAGCCCTCGATGTGCAGCGCCGGCGTGCCGAGGTCCTCGCCGACCGGGTCCAGGCCCGCGCGGTGGCTGGCCAGCAGCTCCTCGTCGTGCTCGGCGGAGTCCGCGGCCGCGGCGAGGTCCGGGTCGAGGTCCAGCGCGGTCAGGGCACGCCGGAAGAGGTCCGCGCCGATCGGCTCCTTGCCGTGGTGGATGCGGGTGCCGAGCTCGGTGTACAGGTCCCGCAGGACCGGGGGGCCGTAGCGCCGCTCGGCCGCGACCAGCACGCGGACGGGGCCCAGGGTGTCGGCGAGCCAGGTGCGGTACCAGTCCTCGAGCCCTTCCCGTTCCCGGTTGAGCAGCCACAGGCTCATCACGTGGAAGCGGGCCTCGACGGGCCGGACCTGCTCCACTTCGAGCAGCCAGCGCGAGGTGTTCCACGCCCAGGGGCACTTCGGGTCGAACCACATGTCCACGATCGTCACGCCCACCATTCAAGCCGAGCCCATTGGCCCACGGAAGTTCCAATTCGCCGACACATCGACTGGGCCAAGTGGGCACTTCGGTACGATCCGCCGGTGGGCGACTACTTTCAGGTCATCGCGGACGTCGACGCCGGCGGGGACGAGGCGCCGCGGCTCGCCGCCGGGCTGCTGACGTGGCTGGTCGCCGCGGGGATCGTGGGCGCCGAGCGGACCGACTGCGTGCTCGGCGCGCCGCTGGGCAACCCGCCCGGGCCGCGGTACGAGAGCGCCGTGACCGCCCCCGACGAGCGCCTGCGCACCAGGTGGACCAACGGCGTCGAGGTGTTCGCGGGCGCCACCGTCGTCGACGCCGGCCAGGGCGCGGACGACGATCCCCGCTGCCCGCACTGCGAGACCGGCGACCCGCAGTGGGACGCCGTGCAGGCCGCCATCGCACCCTGGCCCGCGGGCCGGCCCGGCGACGTCACGTGTGTCGGATGTGGACGGACGACGCCCGTCGGGGACTGGGTGCCGTGGGCCTTCGCCCGCGTCGGCGTCCGGTTCTGGAACTGGCCGCCGCTGCGCGCGGAGTTCGTGCACGAGACGGCCCGCCGCCTCGGCGGCCACCGCGTGCGGGTCGTCGACGGGAAGCTGTGACTCAGCCGGTGTACCGGAAGGCCTCCGCGGTGAAGGTGCCGTTGAGGTTCTTCTCCCCGTTGTAGCCGCCGACGGCGTAGACGACGCCGTCGGAGACCGCGACCGCCTGCCCGGCCCGCGGGACGTCCTGCTTGGGCAGCGTCGCCGCCGCGCCGCTCTTCTCGCACCACCAGCCGAACGCCTTGGCGCCGTTGTTGCCCCCGAGCACGCACAGGCCGACGTTGGTGATGGACATCGCCGCCGCGCCCTCGCGCGGCGCGTCCATCTTCAGGTGGTCGCCGGTCATCTTGCGGTCCTGCATGATGTCGATCGAGTCGAACGTGACGGTCTTCTGGTCCCCGTCCTGCCGCCGGCCGCCGATGAACCAGATCCGGCCCGCCCGGTCGGTGGTCGAGGTCAGCTTCTCGCGCTTCTCCGACAGCTGCCCGATCGTCTTCCAGCCGGTGTCGCCCAGGGCCCAGACGGTGTCGGTGGCGGCCCCGCCGGAGTCGGTGCCGCCGGCGTAGACGATGCCGTTGCTGTCGTAGACGGCCGTGCCGGAGTTGCGCCTGGCCGGCAGCTTCGGCCCCTCCTCCCACTTCGAGGAGCCGTCCTTGAGCTGCCACACCTCGTCGGTCGCGCCGCCTTTCGCCAGCCCGCCGAGCACCCAGATGCTGCCCGCGCCGTCGAGGACCACCGACATGTGGCTCAGCGGCCGCGGCAGGCTCGGGCCCGAGGTCCAGCTGCCGCTGCTGAGGAGGTAGACCGAGACCGCGTCGGTCTGGTGCCGCGGCTCCTCGGCGGTGAGGCCGCCGATCACGTACAGCTTCCGGTTGGCGACCGCCGCGCCCGCGCCCTCGATGGCCACGTCGCTGGGCAGGTTGGGCAGCTTGTCCCACTTGCCGACGACCTGCTGGTCGGTCTTGTCGTCCGTCGTGTAGGTCTTCAGGGCGAAGAAGCCACCCACCCCCAGCAGCAGCACCGCCGCCACCCCCGCGACGAGCGCCAGCCGCCTCCGGCCTCCCGGCGGCGGGGGCGGCGGGGGCGGCACTGAGTCCACTGTGGACGGAAGCGCGGGGTACACGGCGGGCGAGACCGGGGCCGAGGGCATGGGCGAGCCCGAGACCGGCACGGCCGACACCGGGGCCGGCATCGCCGAGACCGGATACGGCATCGACTCCGTGCCGCCGTAGACCGTTCCCGACGGCGGGGCGCTCACCGGGACCGACGCGGTGCCCGTCGCCACCGGCACGCGGCCGTCCGCGGTCAGCTCCGACGGGTGCACGACCGCGCCCTCGGCGACCGGCAGCTCCGGCTGCTCCAGCACGGTCGGCACCACGCCGAGCTCACGGTGCAGCATGCGGGCCACGAGCGGGACGCGGGACGAGCCGCCGACGAGCAGGATGCCGGCGAGCCGGCCGGGCTCCAGGCCGCAGTCGCGCACGACGCGGGCGGTCTCGGCGACGGTACGCGCGATCATCGGCCCGATCTTCTGCTCGAGCTCGTCGCGGGTCAGGTGCAGGGCCGCCTCGACGCCGGGGACGCTGACGGGCGCGACGGTGGTGCGCGAGAGCATCTCCTTGGCCCCGCGGATGTCCTCCCAGAAGAGGCGGCGGTCGCGGCGGTCCTGGGCGGTGCGCGGGTCCTGCAGCCGGCGCCACACGTCGGGCTGCGACTCCTGCAGCACCTCGCCGAGGCGCTCGACGAGCGCCGCGTCGAGGTCGAGGCCGCCGACGTCCTCGAGGCCGCCGGAGCCGATGACGGTGAAGCCCTGCGGGTCGTTGCGCACCACGGCGATGTCGATGGTGCCGCCGCCGAAGTCGTAGACGACGAGGGCCTCGCCGCGGGGCAGCGGGTGGTTGAGGGCGCTGATGAAGTACCGTGCCGCCGCCACCGGCTCGGGGAGCATGCTGACGTCGGTGAACCCCGCGGCGAGCGCGGCGTCGTGCAGCGCCTTGCGCCGGGTCGAGCCCCAGGACGCGGGGTAGGTGAGCACGATCGGCGGCGCGTAGCGGGTCACCTCGGCGACGCCGACCGCGACCGCGCGCAGCACCGCGGCGAGCAGGTGCACGGTCGGGATCTCGGCGCTGCCGAGCAGCACCGACGGCTCGTCGATGCGCCGCTTCGGGTTGGGCTCGTAGCGGCCCGGGTCGAGCTGGGCGAGGCGCTGGGCGTCGCGGCCGACGGCGAGCTGCCCGTCGTCGGTCATGAACACCGACGACGGCATGAGCGGGGCGCCGTCGAACAACACGGGCCGGCGCCGCCCATCGGGCGAGCGGATCACGGCGACCGTGTTGGACGTGCCGAGGTCGATGCCGACGACGTACACGACGCTTGCTCCTCTGTTCGTGTTCAGTTCCGCACCGGGATGAGCCGGCGCGGGGTCATGTCGGGGTCCCACTTCGCACCGAAGTAGGGCTGGGCGACTCCCTTGGCGAACGCGGCCGACGCGGCCGGCGACGCGGCGATGCGCCAGTCCGTCTCCTTGACCGACTCGTACCAGAGGAAGCCGATGATCTCCGGGTGCTGCGGCAGCGTCTGCAGCAGGTCGGTGATCCAGTCGGCCTTGCGCCCCTGGGCGTCGGTGGCGGCCGTCTCGGTGACCACGACCGGGCGCTTGCTGAGCTGCTTGATCTCGGTCAGGGTGGGCCGGTAGATCTGGTCGAAGGTCTGGTACGTCTCCATGCCCGCGGTGCCGTAGTAGCCGGACAGGCCGACCCAGTCCACGTAGTCGTCGCCCGGGTACAGCTGCGACAGCGGGGTGGAGTTCTCGTAGACGACGTTGGGGCTCCAGACCCAGACGACGTTCGCGGCGCCGAGCCGCGCGAAGAGATCGTGCACGTGCCGCCAGGCGGCCACGTAGTCGCCCCGCCGGTTGCCGTTGGCGGACTCGCCCCACGGGTACCAGTAGCCGTTCATCTCGTGCGCAAAGCGGATCGCCACCGGGTAGCCCAGCGCCTTGATGCCCTGCGCCCACTCGGAGATGTACCCGTCGTAGTCCCCGCCGCTGATCTTCGCCAGGCGGTACTGCGGCTGGGTCCCCCGGTCGTGGTCCTGCTTGGACTCGGCGCGGTAGTCCCACGGTTCCCAGCCGAGCATCGGCAGCATGCCGCGGTTGACGATCCGGTCGAAGGGCTGGCGGTCGAAGTGCTTCTCCGCACCCCAGCCCGACGCGAACATCATCACCTGCGGGCTCTTGCCGGCCGCCCGCACGAAGCCGTCGTAGGCGGTAAGGTCGCCCGGGCCCTTCTCGGTGAAGACGCCGAAGAACGCGGTGCCCGCCTGCGGGAAGACCTGCGGGCGCCGGCCGGGCGCGCTCGGCGTCGGCGAGAAGCTCGGCACCGGCTCGGCGAGCTGCGCCTGCCAGCTCGCCGTGGTGCTCGTCTCGGCCTCGACGCGCGGGGCGACGACGAAGACGTACCCGCCGATGAGCACGAGCGCGGCGAGCATGAGGCGGGGCAGCGTGATCACGCGGCGCTCCCCTGCGGCACGTGGTGGGCCTCGAGGTTCTTGTTCGGCAGCGGGTACCCGGCGTGCGACACGGCCGGGAAGCCCCGCACGGTCGGCAGGTCGTCGATCGCGGCCGCGCTCGCGGCGGTCGCGCGGACGGTGACGACGAGCCCGGCGGTCACCGGGTCCTCCACCGGCTCCTCGACGCCGCGGTCGCGCAGGTAGGCCGCCCACGCGACAAGGGGCGGGACGATCCCGACGACGACACTGACCGAGGCCCAGAAGCGAAGGGCGATGGAGTCGTACCCCATGATCCCGCTCGTCGTCAGCAGCGCCGCGCCGACCAGGGCCCACACCGCGTGGGTCCGGAACGTCCGGGGCCCGTCGACGCTGCGCAGCCGCCCCTTCGCCGTCACCGCGTAGGCCAGCGGCCGCCGGGCGAGCGCGGCGAGGCCGGCCGCGGCGTAGACGGGCACCGCGAAGAGCGCGAGCAGCATGCCGTGCACGCCGATCTCCCGGCGCTCGTGCCGCGCCAGGTTGAACCGGCGCAGCCACAGCCACAGCACCGCCCAGCTGCCCATGCTGGCCGACCACAGCCCGAGCCACCACTGCCACTCGATCGTCGCCGCGTTGATGCCCAGCCCGAGGTACGTGCCGGTGGCCACGATGCCGGAGACCGCCGACAGCGCGACGCTCGGGTAGTAGGACTGCACCAGCCAGTAGCACAGCCGCTGGCCGCCCCGCAGGTGCTTGAGGTGCGGCCGGGAGCGGCGCAGGAGGATCTCCCACACGCCGTACGCCCACCGCTTCTGCTGGTTGAGGTAGTCGGTCCAGCTCGTCGGGCCCTCGCCGACCGCGACGACGTCGGGCGTGTACACACCCTTCCACCGCCGGTCGGTGAGCGGGTTCTTGGCGCCCATCACGACCATGCTCGTCAGGTGGTCCTCGATGATCGAGTCCTGGTACCCGTCGATCAGCCCCCACGCCAGCGGCCGGTAGAGGTGGTTCGTGCCGATGAGCAGCGGGGCGTCGAGCCCGTTGCCGCCGCGCTCGATCAGGCCGGAGAAGAGGTACTGCTGGACGGACGCGCCGTGCACGACCCAGTTGTCGTACATGTTGCCGTACACCTGCGGCGCCACGACGAACGCGACGTCGGGGTCGCGGAAGTAGCCCAGCGTGCGCTCCAGGAAGCTGGGCAGCGGCACGTGGTCGGGGTCCATCTGCGCGACGACGTCGTAGACGTGCTCGTGCGTGGCCCGCCAGGCGTTGTGGTTGCCGGACTTCGTCTTGGCCCGGAACGCGCCGTGCTCCTGGTTGAACTCGGGCCGCCCCTTGCGGCTGAAGTGGTGCACGCCGAGCCGCCGGCACATGGCCTTCACGCGGGGGTCGTCGCCCTCGTCGAGGATCCAGAGGTCGACCTGCCCGTCGTAGCGCACCTGCTGCATGGCCCGCAGCGACCGCTCCACGACGTCGATGGGCTCCTTGGCCGGGACGATGGTGGTCAGCATCGCGATGCGCAGCCCGCGCTCGGGCACCATCGGCACCGGGTCGCGCGCCTTCCAGGCGAACACCCACACGGCGAAGTTCTGCAGCATCCGCACGGCCTCGACGAGCACCACGAAGCAGAACGCGACCCGCGCGACGATGATGCTCGGCCGCGTGTCGTCGCCCGCCGTGCCCGGGATGTGCTCGGGCAGCAGCAGCCAGCCGACGAACACCAGGCCGGTCAGGAAGTTGAGCCCGATCAGCAGCGACAGCATGACCCGCCGCCAGGCCCCGCCGACGTGCCGGAACACCACGGGGTGCTGCGCCTTCCGCGGCATCGTCAACGGCCCGGCCAGCTCGTTGCAGTCCTCATAGGCCCGGTGGGTCTCGGCGAGCTTCGCCTGGGACCGGACCCGGCGGCGCTCGGCCCGGCCGGGTTTGACGGGCTTGATCCCGGCTCCGGGCGTTGCCGATGGGGGCACGACGGTGTCCAGCAACGACCCGGCCTCCGATCTTCACGTGGCGTTCCGGTGTAAAGGGAGCCTGGGCCGCCTGAGCTGCTTCGGCAATGCCGATGGTAGGCACAGAATGCGATCACGAGGACCACCCGAACGGGCCGTCATCAATCGCGCCGCATGATCGTTTCCGCAGGTGAAAGCCCCTGCCGTGCCTCCCCGCGGCACCCCGGAGCCCCCCGGATGTAACGGATCCGACAGCCTCTTTCCGGGTCACTTTCTTGAACCGATCCATTGCCGCCGGAAATACCCCGGGTTCTGTCGAAAAGCCGACATCGGGCAACAGTTGCAGGGCGTATCAAACCCGGCCGGGCCGCATCTTATGTTGAATACCCGCCGGCGAGCGCCGCCTCGGCCGGCCGGCGGCGGGTCCGGGTCAGGCGCGGCTCGGCGAGGAGCAGCGCCACGGCCACGGCGGTGATGAGCGCACCCGCCAGGGCGACGCTGCGGACGCCCGCGTGGTCGATGATCAGGCCGCCGAGGAGCGAGCCGGCGGCGATGCCCACGTTGAACGCCGAGCTCCCGCCGGCCGAGGCGAGGTCGGTGCTGCCCGGGGCGACCAGGAGGATGCGGTTCTGCACGGCCGCGGCCATGGCGCTGTACGCGAAGCCGTTGAGGGCCAGCGCCACGACCGCGGCGGCCTTCAGCGTGCCGAGGCTGTAGAGCAGGAGCAGCGACAGGGCGATGAGGGCCATCGGGGCGACGAGGGCCAGCCAGGGATACCGATCGAGAAACCGCCCCACGGCGATGGTGCCCAGGAATCCGGCGGCGCCGGTCACCAGCAGCAGCGGCCCGAGCGTCGCGGCGGCGAACCCGGTGACGTCGAGCAGATAGGGCGTGACGTAGGTCTGTGCGGTAAGCGCGCCGGTCACCACGATCGCCGTGGACAGCACCAGCAGGACGTAGCGCCGCCGCGAGGGCGCCGCCCCGCGCGATGCGGCGTCGGCCTCGGGCGGGGCCGCCGGCACGAGCGCCACCACCACGGCGCAGGTCGCGACGCCGACGACGGCCATGACCAGGAACGCGAAGCGCCAGCCGGCCTGCTGCCCGAGCCACGTGCCCAGCGGCACGCCGAGCACCGGGGCCAGGGCCGCCCCGATCGACATGCGGGCCACGGTGCGGCCGCGCTGCGACGGCGGGAAGAGGCCGGTCGCGGTCGAGGCGACGATCGACCAGAACAGCGCCTGGGTGAGCCCGACGAAGAGCCGCGCGCCGAGCAGCACCTCGTAGCCGGGCGCGACCGCGCTGACCAGCGTCGCGGCGGAGAACACGCCGAGGGTGACGCCGAGCAGGAGCCGTTTCGGCACGCTCCGCGTCACGTGGGCGAGCGGCAGGGACATGAGCACGACCACCGCCGCGTAGCCGGTCATCAGCAGGCCGACCTGCGACTCCGAGCGGTGCAGGTCGTCGGCCATGAGCGTCAGCAGGCCGACGGGCAGGACCTCGGTGGTGACGAACGTGAAGGTCGAGATGGACAGCGCGGCCAGGGCGAGGTTCGCACGTCGCTGTTCGAGCATCGGCGCTCCCCCGTCCCGATGATTCCGGTCAAATACCATGCAATCATGACGATGGCTCGGCTGCGCTGCGATTTCTCCTCCGACGTGCTCGGGGTCGGCACCTCGATGACCGTGCTGCTGCCCCAGCCGGAGCCCGGCGCCCGGGGCGAGCTCGCCACGCTCTACCTGCTCCACGGCCTCAGCGACGACAGCACGGCCTGGACCAGGTACACCGCCCTGGAGCGCTACGCCGACGAGCGGCGGCTCGCCATCGTCATGCCCCAGGTCGAGCGCAGCTTCTACGCCGACGAGGCCTGGGGCCGCCCGTACTGGACCTTCGTCGCCGACGAGCTGCCGCGGGCGGCCCGCGGCCTGTTCCGCCTCTCCGACGACCCCGCCAAGACGTTCGTGGCCGGCCTGTCCATGGGCGGCTACGGCGCGTTCAAGCTCGCCCTCCGCCACCCCGACCGCTTCGGCGCCGCGGCCAGCCTCTCCGGCGTCCTCGACGTGGCCACCCGGGCCCGCGAGCTGCACAAGCCGGAGGACCCGCGCATGTGGGAGCGCATCTACGGCGACCCGCCCACCATCGCCGGCACCGACGACGACCTGCTGCACCTGCTCGAGAGCGTCGAGAACCCGCCGCCGCTGTTCATCGCCTGCGGCACCGAGGACGTCCTGTACGAGTCGAACGTGCACTTCCGCGACGCCTGCGCCGCGCGCGGCATCCCGCTGAGGGCCGAGTTCTCCCCCGGCGCGCACGAATGGTCGTTCTGGGACGCGAAGATCCGCGACGTGCTGGCCTGGCTGCCGTCGGCGTGACCCACGCTCACGGAACCGGCAACGCCGGGGCGGCCGGGTTCAGGGCGGCGGTCACCGTGAAGTGCTCCATCTCCTCCAGCAGGCGGTGGACGGACTCGACCCGCAGGTAGGCCGTGTCCACCTCCGTGGTGATCTGGATCGTGCCGGGGACGTCGTCGATGTTGAGCATGAGTTTCTCGTTGAAGTACGGCAGCGGGGATTCGCGGAGGCAGGTCGTCTGCGGGCGCAGCGCCAGGATCGCCGGTCCGTCCGGGGCGGACTGCGGCGCGCGCAGGGCCAGGCGGCGCTCGTTGTAGAAGACCTGCAGGTCGATCGGCTCGCCGCGGTCCTTGGCCACCCGGTCGATGAGGGTCTGGCGCGTCGCGGGGTCGTAGTAGGCGTACTTCGACGCGCTCAGCGAGGACCGGCGGGCGCGCAGGACGGCCTCCTCCGCGGTGATGTCGCGCGGGTCCAGGACCACCAGGCCGTTCTGGGAGAACGGCGAGACCACGTCGGCCAGGCCCGGGCGGAAGCGGTTGCCGACGATGACCTGGGTCGCGAAGGGGGCGGCGCCGACCACCCGGGTGAAGGCGACGGCGTACGCGGCCAGCAGAACGGGGGCGGTGTCGATCGACAGGAGCGCGGCCAGGCGTTCGCTCGCGGCGTGCAGGGCGGCGGAGGTCCACACGAGCTGGCGGAAGCGGGGGGCCTGCGGCTCGCGGTAGCCGTCCGGGAAGCGCTGCGGGGGGATCGTGCGCAGCTGGGACTCCCAGTGGCGCATGGCGTTGGCGGTCTGGCGGGTCTCGGTGCACTGCTGGGCCGCGACCTCCAAGGGGCCGGTCGCCGGCGCCGCGCCGAGCTCGTGGTGCCCGGGCAGCTCGCGGATCATCGTGGCCAGGCCTGTCGCGTCGGTGGCGATGTGGCAGACCTCGACCAGGACGTGGGTCACCGGGCCGCCGGCGCCGGAGCGGACCACGGCCATGCGGATCGGCCACTCCGTGGTGTAGTCGAAGGTCCGGGACTTCCAGGCGGCGAACACCTCGGCCGCCAGCGCCGCCGCCGCGGGCGGATCGGTCCCGGCGGTGTGGACCTCCAGGTACGCCTCGCCGCTCGCGAAGACCTCCTGGGTGGTCGTGCCGTCCGGGGCGAAGCGGAGCAGGGTGCGCATCGACGGGTAGCGCGTCATGAAGAAGCGGAGCTCGCCGGCGAAGTCCGCGACCGTGCGGCCGTCCTCTACCGGGACCACGCCGCCCATGCTCATGGAGCTGCCCATCTCCCGCATGGCCTGGAAGACCTGCTGCTGGCCCCACGTCAGGCGGCCGCGGCCCGCGCCGCCGGCCTCGAAGGTCACTGTGATGCGTTCCATGTCTGGCGATCGTTCGCCCAGACATTGATGTAGGCAAGAAGACTAATGGATGGACGCACGGGGCTGACCGACCGAGTTCGAGGTTGGATAAAGCCTCAGCCAGATCCTCGGGGTGGCCCTGTCCAACGAGGGCCTCGCTCCCCGGCGAGCTGCTGCGGCAGGCCGACACCGCGATGTACACCGCGAGGAAACGCCGCCGGACGGGCGCCTGCCAAATCTATGAGGCGGCATGAACTACGATATCGTATAATCCGATCTCGTGGTATTCCTCCTGCTCGACCTGCAGCGCGCCACCCACGCCACCCTCCAGCGGCTCACGACCGACCTCGCCGACCTGCGGCTCGCCCCGTCCGAGCTCAACGCCCTGGCCAACCTGGCCCGCCACCCCGGCGGCGCGACGGTGTCGGAGCTCGGCGCGGCGGCCGGCACCCGCCCCACCACCCTCACCGGCATCCTCGACCGCCTGGAGCAGCGCGGCCTGCTGGCCCGCGGCCCGCACGAGCACGACCGGCGCACCGTCGTCGTGCGGCTCACCCCGGACGGGTCGGCGACGGCCGACCGGGTGCTCGCCGCCCTGGCCGACCTGGAGCGCCGGGCCCTGGCGAGCCTGCCGCCCGGCGCCGCGGACGATGTCGCGGCGGTACTGCAGGCGCTCACCGAGGCCGCGCGATGACCTCCTTCGAGGAGCTGTTCGCGACCGTCACCGCCGGGCCGGGGCGCTTCGGGCACCGCGAACATGTGCACCTGACCTGGCTCGCGATCCGCCGGGTGGGCCCGGACTCGGCGGTCGCGCTGGTCAGCGACGGCATTCGGCGCACGGCCCGGTACGCGGGGCAGCCCCGCAAGTACCACGTCACGATGAGCCGCGGCTGGGTCGAGCTGATCGCGGCCCGCATGACGCCCGGTGACCCCGACTTCGACACCTTCGCGGCGCGGCGCCCGGAGGTGCTCGGCAAGCGGCTCCTGAGCGAGCACTACCGGCCGGGCACGCTCGCGACGGAGGCGGCGCGGACCGGCTGGGTGCCGCCCGACGCGAAGCCCTTCGAGCTCATTGATGCACCGCCGCCACCTGCTTGACGTGGCGCAGGGCCGGCACCGACTCGAGGCGCTCCACGCCCCGCAACGGGCCGATCCGGTGCGTGATGTACGTGTACAGCTGCGCCATGTCATGGCAGATCACGGTGGCCAGGAGGTTGGTCTCGCCCGTCGTCGCGGCCACGAACACCGCCTCCTCGTGCCGGGCCATCTCCTGCCCGACCGCGGCCAGGTGGGCCGGCGCGACCGTCAGCCAGAGCAGGAAGCGCGCCGGGTACCCCAGCAGCGCCGGGTCCATCTCCACGTCGAAGAAGACGGCCCCGGTCGCGCGCAGGTGCTCCAGGCGCCGCCGCACCGTCGACTCCGACCAGCCCGTCTCCGCGGCCAGCTGCGGGTAGCCGAGGCGGCCGTCGCGGTTGAGCGCGGCCAGCAGCGGCCGGTCCTCCTCGGCCAGGACGGCGGGGGTGCCCGGCGGCGGGCCGGACGGGCGCAGCCGCCGCACCTGTTCCGGGGTGAGGGTGATGGTGCGGGCCTCGCCGCCGACCGGGCCGCCGGCGAAGTGGTGCATGAGGCAGTGGGCCCGGACCGAGACGATGCGCGGGGTGCGCGGCAGCTTCTGCAGCAGCAGGGTCTCGCGGTCGGCGGTGCCCGGGTTCTGTACGACACAGGTGACCTCGGTGCCGCCCGAGCCGAGCGTCACCCAGGTGGTGTCGGGGCGGCGGGCCAGGGCGTCGGCGATCGGGCCCGCGCTGTCCGGCGTGGTCTGCAGGCGGATCGTCCACATGTCGTAGCCGAGGCGCACGCCGTCGGGCAGGGCCGCGACGCGCAGGCCGGCGTCGCGCATCCGGCGGTACCGCCGCGCCACCGTCTGGTCGGAGACGCCCAGGACGTCGGCGAGCACGCTGAACGAGACGCGCCCGTCGAGCCGCAGCGCGTCGACGATTCCGTGGTCCAGGGTGTCGACTTCCACCACCTCACGGTAGCTCAGGTCGGAATCCGCCGCGAAGGGCCGGAAACCTACCGGCAAAGCGGCGCGCACCGCACATTCGTCGGCATGCACAAATGGTCTGCTCTCACCGCCGTCTCCATCGGCACGTTCATGCTGCTCGTCGACGTCACGATCGTGACCGTCGCGCTGCCCGCCGTGGCCCGCGACCTCGGGGCCACGCTCGGCGGGCTCCAGTGGGTGCTCGACGGGTACGCCCTCGCGCTCGCCGCCGTCCTGCTCGCCTCGGGCGCGCTGGCCGACCGGCACGGGCGCCGGAAGGTGTACCTCGGCGGCACCGTCCTGTTCGCGGCCGCCTCGCTGCTGTGCGCGGTCGCCCCCGACGCGGGCCTGCTGATCGCGGCCCGGTTCCTGCAGGGCCTCGGTGGCGCCGCGATGTTCGCCACCACCGTCGCCATCCTCAGCGTCGCCTACTCCGGCAAGGACCGCGGCGTCGCCTTCGGGGTCTGGGGCGCGGTCAACGGCGCCGCCGCCGCGGCCGGGCCGATCGCCGGCGGGCTGCTCACCGAGCACCTGGGCTGGCGCTGGATCTTCCTCGTCAACCTCCCGGTGAGCCTGGTCGCGATCTGGTTCACCCTGCGCGGTGTCACCGAGTCCCACGGGCGCGCGAGCACCGGCAACAAGCTGGACCTCGCCGGCACCGTCACCTTCACGCTCAGCGCCGCGGCCGTCACGTTCGCCCTGATCCGCGGCGGCGACGCCGGCTGGGCCGCGCCGAGCACCCTGGCCGCCTTCGCCCTCGCCGCCCTGGCCCTGGTCGCGTTCATCGCGGTCGAGCGGCGCACCGACCACCCGATGCTGGACCTGCGCCTGTTCGCCCGGCCGTCCTTCAGCGCCCTCATGGCGGCGGCGGTACTCGCCCAGGCCGCCGCCTTCGCGTACCTGCCCTTCACCACGGTCTGGCTGCAGCAGTTCCTCGGCAAGGGCCCGGTCGACGCCGGCCTGCTCGGCGCCCTGCCGATGAGCGCGGCCGCGTTCGTCGCCGCGGCGTTCGGCGGTCGGTTCCTGCAGCGGGTACCCCCGCGCTGGAGCATCGGCACCGGCCTGCTGCTGATCGGCGCGGGCGCCCTGCTGCAGGCCCGGCTCACGCCGGCCTCGACCGGGGCCGCGCTCATCCCCGGCCTGATCGTCGTCGGGCTCGGCGTGGCCGCGGTGCTGCCGACGATGGCCTCGGCCGCCCTGGCGGCGGTGCCGAACGAGCGCAGCGGCATGGCCGGCGGCGCGGTGAACACGTTCCGCCAGCTCGGCTTCGCCCTGGGGGTGGCCGTGTTCGGCTCGATCTTCGCCCACCGGCTCGCGGGCCGGCACGCGCCGACCGACGCCGTGAACCACGTGGTCGCCGTGGCCGGCTTCGTGGCCCTGGCCGCCGCGGTCCTCGTGCTCCTCGTGGTGCGCACGGGCCGCCCGGCCTGGGAGGCCCCGGCCGCCCCGAAGGCCGCGGAGCACCCGGTCGTCGGCGAATCGGTGTAGATCGCGCCCATAATGGCGGGATGGACGTCACCTGGTGGGGGCACGCGACCGTGGCCATCCGCGAGCGCGGAGTCACGATCCTGACCGATCCGGTGCTGCGCGACCGCCTGGCGCACCTGCATCGCCGGCGGGGGCCCCGGCCGCAGCTGGACCGGGCCCCCGACGCGGTCGTCGTGTCCCACCTGCACTCCGACCACTGCGACCTGCCGTCCCTGCGGCCGCTGCCGCCGTCCACGCGGCTGATCGTGCCGCACGGGGCGGCGGCGTTCCTGCGCTCCCGGCTCGGCGAGCGCGACTTCGTCGAGCTGCGGGCCGGGGAGGAGACCAAGGTCGGCGACGTGACCGTGCGGGCGGTGCCGGCCGCGCACGACGGCGGCCGGACGCCGAAGTCGCGCATCCGGGCGGTGGCCCTGGGCTACGTGGTCAGCGGCGACCGCTCGGCCTGGTTCGGCGGCGACACCGGGCTCTTCGACGAGATGAAGGAGCTCGGCCCGGTGGATCTGGCGCTGGTACCGGTCTGGGGCTGGGGCTGGACCCTCGGCCCCGGCCACCTCGACCCGGGCCGCGCCGCCGAGGCGATGCGGCTGGTCGAGCCCGGCCAGGCGGTGCCGATCCACTGGGGCACGCTGTGGCCGATCGGCTGCGGGCGGGTGCGGCCCGACCGTTTCCACCGCCCCGGCGACGAGTTCGCGGAGGCCACCCGGGGCACCGCCCCGCGCACCGACGTGCGCGTGCTCGCACCCGGCGAGAGCCTGACCGTTTCGTGATCACGCTCGGGGGCCTGGCCGCCGCGGTGGCGATCATGTTCGGAATCGTGGCGGCCGGCTCGATCCTCCCGGTCCTGCCGACCGGGGCCGCGGTGAGCGCGACGGCGGTGCTGGGCGCGCACTACAGCCCCCTGGCCGTGCCGGTCGTGATCGCGGCCGGCGGCCTGGGGGCCTACCTCGGCGACGCCGTCACCTTCGCCATCTGCCGCGCCGGCGGGGAGGCGCTCACCCGGCGGCTGCGGCTGCTGCGCCAGCCGTGGAAGCTCGCCGGGACGGTGCGGGAGCGGCTGCGCCGGCGGCCGGTGACCGCGCTGCTCGTGTCGCGGCTGGTGCCCGGCGGCCGGATCCCGGTGCTGCTCACGGCCGCGATCGTCGGGCTGTCGTGGCGTGCCTTCATCGTCTCCAACGTCGCCGCGTGCCTGCTGTGGTCGGCCACCTACTCGGCGATCGGCCTGCTCAGCCGCAACGTCTTCCCGCAGCCGTGGCAGGGCGTGGTCTGCGCGATCGTCGTCGTGCTCGTCGCCGGGCAGGTCGCGGGCCGGGTGGAGAAGCGCCGTCAGGCCCGCGCCGGCAGGGACTCGGGGGCGCAGGTCACGCCGTAGCCTCCACGTAGATCGTCTCGTCGTTGCGCAGCACCTGGTCGAGGTCGGCCACGTCCGGGCGGGCGCCCTCGCGGTAGGCGCGCACCGCGATCGCGTCCTCGCCGAAGCCGGCCGCCGTCAGCGCGTAGCGCAGCTCCTCGAGGTCGTAGAGCCAGCGGTGGCCGTACACGTAGAACAGCTGGTTGAACATGAACGCCCCGCGCGCGGGCATGGCGGGAGCGACCCCGGTCAGGGCCCGGTTCATGCGCCGGCGGTGCTTGCCGAAGAAGCCGTCGTGGCTGACGTAGCTCTCGGCGTACACCTTCAGGTCGGGCGTGGTGATCCGCAGCAGGCCGCCGGGGCGCAGGATCCGCCGGACCTCGCTCAGCCAGGCGATCCCGGCCCGCAGGGTCACGTGCTCGATCAGGTGCTCGGCGTAGACCCAGTCCACGGTGTCGTCGGCGACCGGCAGCGGGCCGGTGATGTCCATCTCGGCGAAGTACGCGCTGCCGTCCACGCGGTACACCTGGCCGGGCCCGGTCTTCGTGCCGTCGGCCGCGGTGAGCGAGACGAGGTCGGTGCCCAGCCCCTGCGGGTGGCTCGTCTTGAACGCGGCGAACTCGATGCCGGTCAGGCCGAGCCGGTCGAAGTGCGAGCGGTCGAGCACCTCGGCCTCGAGCTCGGGGGCGAGCTTCTCGACGCGGGCCAGGTCGTCGGTGAACGAGTCGACCGTGGCGGCCAGCTCCTGCGGGTCTTCCCAGTTCCAGGGGCGTAACGCGGCCTCAGACATGCGTCGATCTAAACACCTCGAACTCTTGCGGACAAGGGAAGATCCTTGTCCCGCAACGGGGTTTCGGGCGGCGGCGCGCGCAGCCCGAGCTCGTCGAGCCAGGCCACCAGCCGCTCGTGCACGGCGACCGGGCCGCGCAGCTCGGCCGAGGGCATCGGCCACTCGGCCGGGTGCACCAGGATCGCCTCGGTCTGCCAGCCGCCGATGCCGCCGTGCGAGCCGACCAGCTCCTCGAACGCGGCCACCTCGTCGGTGCCCGCGTCGACCCGGCTCACCACAACCAGGTCGCCGACGTGGGCCATGCCCTGGTGCTCGAGCAGGTCCGCGGCCGCGGCCGGGCCGTAGGGCAGCAGCGGGTCGTCGCCCTCGACGCGCCCGTCGCGCAGGTGGTGCCGGCCGGCCGGGCCGATCGCCACCGGGCCGTCCGCGGCCGCGGCGACGACGAGCCCGATGCCCGGGTGCTTGGCCAGCCCGTCGACCAGGCCGGGGCGCAGCGCCTCGACCGCGTCCAGGTCGGCGCGGCCGGGGACGCCGGTGAGGTACAGCATGGCCAGGTTCCCGGACGCGATCGTGATCACCTCGCCGCGCGGGCCGACGGTCACCGGGCCGCACGAGCGGGTCTGGTGCGACACGCCGGCGAGCAGGGTGTTGGCCCGGCCCCAGTCCTCGTCGTCGGGGCCGCTCATCGGCTCGGAGCCGTTGCCCGCGAGGTCGCCGACGAGCTGCTCGAGCGTCACGCCGTACCGCTGGCTGAAGGTGGCCCCCTGGCTCTGCCCGTGGTCGGAGAGCACGACGATGCGGTAGTCGCGGGCCGCGACCCGGGCGAGCTTGTGCAGCGTGCCCAGCACCCGGTCGAGCCCCTCCAGCGTCTGCAGGGCCTCCGGGCGCAGCGGCCCGGCGTGGTGGGCGACCTCGTCGTAGTCGACGAAGTCGCAGTAGACGACCGGGGCGCCCCGGCTCATCTGCTCGGCGATGAGCGAGACGTTCAGGTCGCGCAGCAGCACGTTGGTGACCGCGCGCAGCGCGACGTACGCGGCCGTGCGCGGCACCCGCGGGTACACGTTGCGGAACCGCTGGCGGCGCGCCTGCTGGATCTCCTTGAGCATCTCGCCGACGGAGAGCACGAGCGCCCGCGCGAAGCCGTAGGGGCTGGCGACGAAGGCGAGGTAGCCGCGCGCCGACCGGCCGGGCAGCGCGGCGTTGCTGAAGGTGAGCAGGCTCGTCGGCGCGTCGCCGGAGAAGACGTTGCTGATGCTGACCCCGTCGTCGGCGAGCAGGCCGCGGCCGGTGGAGATGCGGGCCTCGACGTCGGCGGCGTCGCGGGGCCGGTTGGTCACCACGAGCCGGGCGCCGTCCTTCTCGTACCACCGGAACGCCGGGATCTGCCCGAAGTCCCCGTGCATGATGCCCGCCTGGCTGGCCGGGGTGGTGGCCGGCAGGCCGGTGTGCCAGGCGCGCATCGAGTGGGTGCCGGTGCGCAGCCACCTGCCGAGGTTGGGCAGGTTGCCGGCCTTCACCGCCCACGACAGCAGCGGCGCGGAGAGCCCGTCGAGCTGCACGATGAGCACCCCCGGCTCGGTCGCCGGCGTGCCCCGGTGCCGGCGGGCCATCTGCCGCAGCGCCTGGCCGAGGAAGACGTCCTCGCTGCCGGCGTCGGCCAGCCAGTTGACCAGCGCGGTCAGCACGGCCGCCAGCCAGCTGGCGATCCAGGCGTCGGCGAAGGAGTCGACGCTCACCCCCTTCGCGAGGTGCAGCGCGGTGAACATGACCACGGCCTGGATGATCACGCCGACGGCGAGCACCCCGACGCCGCCGACGAGCACGGCCACGCCCAGCAGCGCCAGGCGCATGAGGGTGCCGATGGCGGCGAGCAGCACGGTGAGCTCGACCAGGGCCGCCGGGCCGCCGCTGGCGCGCACGCCGGGCAGCGCCCAGAAGGTGACGGCGAGGACGACGAAGCTCGTCACGCCGGAGCGCAGCAGCGACTTGCCCCACGCGACGGTCAGGCGCCAGTCGCGCAGCAGCCGCAGTGCGAAGCGAACACGCTGAGCGACGACCCCCACGGCGCCAAGATTACGGGCTTCTGCACCGGCGCGGGATCCATCAGCTCGGTGACCGCCTGCACATACCGGCCGGCGCTGCGCGTGGTCTCCCGGGCCGCGGCCCAGCGCGCGCCGGGGTGCACCGGGCGCGGCGCGGCGAGGACGTGACGCAGGGCGGTGAGCTCGGCCAGGTGCGCGTCGAGGAGCGCCAGCAAGTCGGGGTGCACCTCCTGTTTATCCCACGTTCATCTTCGCGAGGTGGGTCGCTCACTGCGACAATGGATGGCATGGCCGGAAAGCTTGAAGTCGAACGCAAGTACGAGCTGCCGGACGGTTTCGCCCTGCCGGACCTCACCGGGGTCGGCGGCGTCACTTCAATCGGCGAACCCGACGACCAGCAGCTCGACGCCGTGTACTACGACACCGAGGGGCTGCACCTGGCGCGGGGCCGGGTCACGCTGCGCCGGCGCACCGGCGGCAACGACGCCGGGTGGCACCTCAAGCGGCCCGCCGGCGGCGAGCGCAGCGAGCTGCAGCTGCCCGCCAACAACCGCCAGCGCACCCCGCCCCGCGCCGTGGCCGACCAGGTCCGCGCGCTCACCCGCGGCGCCGACCTCGCCCCCATCGCCCGCATCCGCACCCACCGCGTCGAGCGCGCGCTGCGGAGCGCCGACGGCAACACCGTCGCACTGCTCGCCGACGACCGCGTGAGCACCGAGTCGCTGCGCGACGGCGGCAGCGCCCGCCGCTGGCACGAGCTGGAGATCGAGCTCGTCGACGGCGACCCCAAGGCCCTCGAGCGCCTCGACGCGGCGCTGCGCAAGGCCGGCGCCCGCCCGGCGAAGAGCCCCTCGAAGCTCGCCCAGGCCCTCGGCCCCGACTACCCGCAGCCGATCGGCGCGCGGCTGCGCGGCCCCAAGGCCGGCCGGGCCCTGGCCGCTTACCTCGCCGCCCAGCGCGACGCCCTGATCGAGCAGGACCCCCACGTGCGCGGGGGCGACGCCGAGGCCGTGCACAAGATGCGGGTGGCGACCCGTCGCCTGCGCTCCACCCTGCGCTCGTTCGCCCCGCTGCTCGACGGCGACCTCGACCGCCTGCACGACGAGGTCAAGTGGGTCACCGGCCTGCTCGGCGAGGTCCGCGACTGCGACGTGATGAGCGAGCGCCTGGCCGGCCTCGTGCACGCCGAGCCGGTCGAGCTCGTCCTCGGCCCGGTCGCGGCCCGCATCACCTCGCTGCTCGCGGCACGGGCCGCCGAGGGCCGCCGGGCGCTCACCGCGGGGCTGGACAGCCGGCGGTACACCGACCTGCTCAACGAGATCGACTCGCTGGTCCTGCGCACGGCCCGGCCGGAGCGCATCTCCCGCCGGCGGCTCATGCGCCGAGCGCTCAAGGCCCTGCAGCGCGCCGACGGCCGCCTGGCCGGGGCCGAGAGCGACGAGCGGATGCACGAGGCGCGCAAGGCCTACAAGCGGGCCCGGTACGCCGCCGAGCTGGTCGTGCCCCTGGGCGGCAACGCCGCCACGCGCCTGGCCGACCGGGTCACCGACCTGCAGGACGCGCTCGGCAACCACCAGGACGCGCTGGTGACCGGCGAGCTGCTGCGGCAGTACGGCATCTCCGCGTACGGCGCCGGCGAGAACGCGTTCACCTACGGGCTGCTGCACGCCCGCGCCGACGAGCACGGCCGGCGCTCGCTGCGGGACGTGCCCAAGGCCCACCGCAAGGTCCGGAAGGCGGCGCGGGCCCTGTACGGGTGAGCGCCGGGTGACACGGGGTGCGTGGGTTCGATAAGGTTCGAAGTCCGCATCCCTCTCACCCCGGGTTGACCAGTGCAGCTGCAGATCCACCTCGAGCCCTTCGGGGACGGCCCCACGCCCGACGTCGACGAGCTGCTCAACCTCCAGCGGTGGCTGGTCGGCGAGCCCGGCATCGTGCAGTCCGAGATCGGGCTGTCGACCGCGACGGTCCCCGGCGAGCTCTCCGCCGCCGTGGAGATCATCAGCCTGGTGCTCGGCACCGGGCTGTCGGTCGGGCAGCTGCTGCTCGCGGTGTCGAACTGGCGGCGGACCCGGCCCGTGGCGCCGGCGATCGTGCTGACCCGCATCGACCCCGACGGGCGGTCGGTGCGCATCGAGTCCTCCGACCCGGCGGCCGTCGCCGCCGCGGCGCGGGCGCTCGACGGCTGAGCCGGGCCGGACGGTGGCGGAACTGGCTGACCCGCGCGTCTCGCGGGCCGTGCTCGTCGGCGGGGCGCGGTACGCGGCACTGCCCGAGGTGGCGGCGATCACGAGGAACCTCAACGGGCTCGCCGGGGTGCTCCAGGACCCCGACCTGTGGGGGCTGGCCCCCGAGCACTGCACGGTGCTGCACGACCCCGACGACGCCCGCGAGGTGTCCCGGGTGCTGCGCCGGGCCGCCGAGGACACCGCCCCCGAGGGGATGCTGGTCGTCTACTTCGCCGGCCACGGGCTGGTCGACCCCATCGACGGCAGTCTGGTGCTGGGGCTCCGGGACACGGATCCGGCGGTACCGTACGAGGCCGGTCTTCCCTTCGAGCTGATCCGCCGCGCGGTCGCCGGCAGCCGGGCCCGCCGCCGCCTGGTGATCCTCGACTGCTGCTACGCCGGGCGCGCCGTGGGCCACCTCGCGGGCGGGGAGTCGGGCAGCCAGGCGGTCGCGGACCAGGCCGGCACCGACGACACCTGCCTGCTGGTCTCCGCGCCCCGCAACCGCACCGCCCAGGCCCCGCCCGGCGAGCCGTACACCGCCTTCACCGGCGAGCTGCTGCGGGTGCTGCGCGGCGGGCTGCCCGACCGCCCGGCCGTGCTCGACGTGCGCACCGTGTGGCGGGAGGTGACGCTGCGGCTGCGCGAGCGCGGCTTCGAGCTGCCGGAGCTCCGCTCGGCCGGCGATGAGCTGCCCTTCGTGATGAACGGCGCCCGCCACCACCGCGACCTCGTCGGGCGGATCGTGGTCGCCACCGCCGCCGTCGAGGACCGCGACCTGCGCCAGGCCGCGGTGCTGATCCTGCGCCACGACCGGTCCCGGGGCGCCGTCGGCGTGCGGATCAACCGGCCCACCACCGACCCGCTGCCCGTCGACATCCCGCAGGGCTGGCGGCGGCTGCTGACCACGCCGGCGGTGCTCTTCGACGCCGGGCCGCTGAGCCGGTACGAGGGCTTCATCGCCGTCGCCCGGCTGCGTCCCGACGTCGAGCCGCCGCTGCGGTGGCGCCCCATCCGCGACCGCCTCGGCGTGATCGCCCTGTCCGCCGACCCGCAGCCGCTGGCGCCGGTGATCGCCGGGCTGCGGCTGTTCTCCGGCTACCTCGGCTGGGGCCCCGACCAGCTGGAGGCCGACATCGACGGGGGCCTGCTGCTGCTCAGCGACGCCGACGTGCGCGAGGCGCTGTCGAGCCGGCCGCGGGACCTGTGGACGACCCTGCACGCCCGGGCCGCGGGCGAGTAGAGCCCAGGAAGGTGGACATGGAGCTGAGGCTCATCGACGAGGTCGTGTCGGCGATCCGCCACGGCGGGACGGTGACGCTCATCCTCGGCGCCGGGATGACGATGCCGGCCGTGCCGGGCCTGGAGGAGCTCGTCGAGCTCGCGGACCGCTACGCGGCCGGCCTGGGCGACGACGGCGAGCTCACCCAGGCGCTGCGGCAGGCGCGGGAGGGGCTCGACCCGCACGCGCTGCCGATCGACGTGTACCTCGCGTACCGCCGCGTGTTCACCGCCCGCCGCTCCTCCGGCGAGTTCGACGTCGTGGCCCAGCAGGCGGTGCTCGCCGGCTACCGGGCACCCGACCTCAACTCCTCGCCGCTGGCCACGCACGGCATCTGGCAGCGCGTCGACCTGCGCCTCGGCGAGCGGGTCGAGAACAGCCTGGACTGGTGGGAGCTGCCGGCCGGGGTCCGCGCGGTCGGGCGGCTGCTGGCCGGGCGGCCCGACGAGTTCGGCAACAGCGTGCTCACCACGAACTTCGACCCGCTCTTCGAGGTGGCGGTCCGCCAGACCGGCCGGCAGGCGGTCAGCGTGCCGGTCGCGCCCGACGGCCGCCCGGACCGCCGCCCCGAGGGCGAGGGCGCGGTGCAGGTGTTCCACCTCCACGGGTTCTGGCGCCCGGTCAGCGAGGAGGTGCGCTCGCCGCTGCTGCACGACCCGGCGCCCGACGCCACCGCGTCCGAGGCCCACTCGCGGGCCCTCGCGGAGCTGGTCACCGGGGATCTCGTGCTCGTGGTGGGGTACAGCGGCTGGGACGACGTCGTCACCGGCGCCCTGCGGGCCGTCGCCGCGTCGCGGCCGGTCCGGGTGCTGTGGGCGCTGCACGACGCGGCCCCGCTGCTGCTGCCCGACCGCCTGGCCGGGCTTGTCGAGTTCTTCACCGACATCCACGGCGACGACCTGTTCACCGGCCTCGCCGACCGGCTGGAGGTGCCGCCCGCCGGCCCCCGCGTCGACCCCCGGCGCCGGGTCCGCCACCTGGAGTGGGAGCGCGAGCTGTTCTCCCAGCCCGGCAACACCGCCCCGGAAGGTGTGCTCCCCCTGCTGCGCCAGCTCGAACGGCGCTACGGCTGGGGCGTGGACTGGGCCGCCGACCCGCAGCGCCCGCGGCTGCTCTTCTGGCCGGTCCGGCTGCGCGCCCGGGCGTCGCTCATCAACGCCGTGCAGTCCCTGACCGCCGCGGCGCTGAGCGCGCGCGGCGTGCGCGTGGTCGTGTGCCTCGACGACTTCGGCATCACGGGGCGCGAGGAGCTCAGCGCCGCGTTCGCGGCCGACCTGACGCGCTGGATGCGCCGCGTGGACCCGGCCGCCGAGCCGCGGGTGGTCTCGCTGCAGGACTACGTGGCCACGGCGTCGGCGTCCCTGGAGCGCCCGACGGACCCGTGGTCGGTGGCGCGCGTCTTCTACGGCGAGCGCAACCCGTCGCTGTACAGCGTGCTGGCCGCGATCAAGGTCGTACCGCACCTGGCCCTGCACGATCTGGAGCGCAACGCGGGCGCGATCGTGCAGACGCTGCTGAGCAAGGACGCCAACCGCCTGCTGACCCCGCTGACCACCTGGTCCTACCTGCACCACCTGCTGGAGAACGAGCCGGCGGCGGGGGTGATGGCCTACGCGGGCAGCGACGAGCGGCTGCTGTGGGAGCAGTTCCGCGAGCACTTCGGCCTGGGCGGGACGCTGCTGTACAACCCGTACATCAAGCACCTCACGAACGAGTCGCGCATGGTGCGGTGGACCTCGCCGGAGGAACTGCGGGCCTACCTGTCCTCCACGCGCGGGCTGCCGGGGTGGGGCTCGGAGGGCGGCTACGTGCACTGGCTCGTGCAGAACGCGTTCCTCCTGCCGCGGTACCTGACGGGCTCCTCGTTCCCGGAGGCGGGCGGCTACAACCTGGACTCCTGGTCGGCGTTCGCGGCGGCCCTCTCGGCGGGCGTGCCGGTGCTGGACCTGCTCGCCGAGGACGTCTCGTCCTTCTACCTCGGCTAGTCATCCGATATGCCGGTTATGTCAGGGGGCCCTTCGTAGGGTCGCTGACCTGGCGTTGTGCAGGTAGCGTTTGGGGCATGACGGTGGGGGTCCTGTCGGCGAGCGGGATTGATCGCTGCGTTTCGTTACTCGGCGAAGAACTGACGGCGTACATTGCGGGCGCCGCCACGGTGAACGAGTTCCACCGGTGGCGGGGCGACCGGGGCCGCTGGGCGGAGTTCGGCGCCCGCATCCAGGGCGCGGTCGAGGTGGCCGACGCCTTCGCGCGGGCGAACCGGCTCGGCGCGGCGGCCGGCTGGCTGCGCGAGGTGGGGGCCGCGGGCATCGCGGGCCGCTCCCCGGCGCGCCTGCTGCGCGAGGCGACCGGCGACACCCTGAAGCGCGTGATCGACGCCGCCGAACGCTTCACGAGGCGCTGACGCCCCGGCGTCCGGCCGGAGCGGATGACGCTGTATACCTGATCTCGGAGTGGGTCTCGAACGTTTCCGCATCCGAAATTTCCGCTTTGTGCCAGGCTGCAGGTGTCAGCTTCACCGCGACCTAAGGACGCGCCGTGGGTAACACGTTGCTCCTCCAGCGCCTCGACGTCGGCGAGTTACTCGAGCGGCTGACCGCCGAGGTCCGCGCCGGCCGCGAACCGGCCGGCCGGCCGTACCGCCACGTCAACGGCTTCACGAAGATCGTTGCCGCCGAGTACGCCGACGGCAGCCGCCTCACCCTGCACTACTGGGCCGCCGACCGGGCCGAGCGCGAGCACGTCTCGCGCCCGCACGACCACCGCTTCCCCTTCAGCTCGATCCTCCTGGGCGGCCGCCAGCGCTTCATCGAGCTGGCCGAGCTCGAGGCCGCCCCCGCCTGGCGCCGCTTCGCCTACCGCCCGTACGCCGGCGGCCGCATCGCGTACGTCTCCTTCACCGGAAATGTCGGCCTCCAGCCCTTTCGCACCGTGGAGCGGGCGCCGCTGCAGGGCCACTACGAGACGACGTCGGCCATCGTCCACCAGGCGGTGACCGACCGCACCCAGCCGTGCGCGACCCTGGTGCTGCGCGGCCCCCGGGAGAAGCGCCGGTCCCAGGTGTACTACCGCCCGGACGAGCCGCCCCCGCGCGGCGGCGTGCAGCTGGGCCGGCGCCTGGACCGGGCCGAGGTGGTACGCCAGCTGGAGAACATCGCCGAGATGATCGCGTAGTCCTGCCGAAGGAGCGCCGGGGTGCTGTCGCCACGGTTCGAGGAGGCGCTGGCGTACGCCGCCCGCCGCCACGGCGGCCAGGTGCGCCACAACACCGGCACGCCGTACGTCTCGCACCTGCTGGCCACGTGCGCGATCGTGCTGGAGGAGGGCGGCGGCGAGACCGCGGCGATCGGCGCCCTGCTGCACGACGTGCTCGAGGACCAGCCCACCGGCCGCGGCGCGCTGCGGGCGGAGTTCGGCGACGACGTGTACCGCATCGTCCACGACTGCACCGACGCCGACGCCACCGAGCGGCGGAGCCTGACGTGGTGGGAGCGCAAGCGCGAGCACCTGGGCCGCATGAGCTCGGAGGCCGGCGTCGAGTCGCTGCTCGTCATCGCGGCCGACAAGGTGTGCAGCCTGCAGTCCCTTGTGGACGATCTGCACCGCTTCGGCCCGGCGCTGTTCGACCACAGCGCCCGCACCGCCGGCGAGCTGCTGTGGAACTACCGCGAGGTGCTGGGCGTCCTGGAGCGCAAGCTCGGCGACCGGCCGGTGGTGTCCCGCCTGCGCCGCCTGGTGGCCGAGTTCGACACCGCAGCGGGCAGTCCCGAGCCGCCGTGAGGGGTTCTGCCAGTACCTGGAACGACAGCCACTGCCACCGCGACCAGAACGTGGGTTGAATGGACCTCATGAAGCAGCGAACCCTCGGCACCGGCCTGACCGTCTCGGAGATCGGCTACGGCTGCATGAGTCTCACCGGCGCGTACGGCAACACCGGCGGACCCGCGCGGGAGGACGCCATCGCGCTGATCCGTCGCGCCGCCGACCTCGGCATCACCTTCTTCGACACCGCCGAGGTGTACGGGCCGTTCACCAACGAGGACATCGTGGGAGAGGCGCTGGAACCGCTGCGGGACCAGGTGCGGATCGCCACCAAGTTCGGGTTCGCCTTCGCCGAGAACGGGGCGGAGCCGGGCGGGCTCTGCAGCCGTCCGGACAGCATCCGGCGGGCGGTGGAGCACTCCCTGCGCCGGCTCCGCACCGACCACATCGACCTGTACTACCAGCACCGGGTCGATCCCGAGGTGCCGATCGAGGACGTCGCCGGCACCGTCAAGGAACTGGTGGAGGCCGGAAAGGTGCTGCACTTCGGCCTGTCGGAGGCCGCCGCCGCCACGGTCCGCCGGGCGCACGCGGTGCTGCCGGTCGCGGCGGTGCAGAGCGAGTACTCGATGTGGTGGCGCGACCGCGAGCAGGACACGATTCCCGTCCTGGCCGAGCTGGGCATCGGCCTGGTGCCGTACAGCCCGCTGGGCAAGGGCTTCCTGACCGGCACGATCGATGCCACGACCACGTTCGCCGACAGCGACTTCCGCGGCCGGACGCCACGCTTCCAGGGTGAGGCCCTGGCCGCCAACCTCGCCCTGGTCGACGTCCTCAACCGGCTCGCCGCCGAGGCCGGCGCCACCCCGGCCCAGCTGGCGCTGGCCTGGCTGCTGAACCAGCACCCCTGGATCGTGCCCATCCCCGGCACCAAGAGCCGGCACCGGCTGGAGGAGAACACGGCCGCCGCATCGGTGGAGCTCACCGCCGACCGGCTGGCCGAGCTGCGGGCCGCGGCCGATCAGATCAGCATCGTCGGAGCCCGTTACCCCGAGGCCCAGGAGGCCATGGCCAACCGCGACGCGCCCCTGCCGCCCACCTAGGCCGCGTCCCCGGCCCGTCCGGCGGTTGCCGTCGATCCGGGCCGATGACAAGATCTCCCCCGTGCGCTTGGACCTAACGCCCCTGGCGGGCTTTCACGGCGAGCTCCTCACGCCCTACGACCCCGCGTACGAAGGGGCCCGGGTGCTGTTCAACACCCGCATCCGGACCCGGCCCGCGCTCATCGCCCGCTGCGCCGACGCCACCGACGTCGCCGCCGCCGTGCGGTTCGCGCGGGACAACGGCCTGCCGATCGCCGTGCGCGGCGGCGGGCACCACGCCGGCGGGCTGTCCCTTGTGGAGGGTGGCGTCGTCGTCGACGTCGGGGGGATGGGCGCGATCGACTTCGACCCCGAGGGCCGGACGGTCACGGTCGGGCCCGGCGTCGGATGGCGCGAGATCGACCGGGTCACCTACGCGGGGCACAGCGAGACCGGCGCCGACGGGCTCGAGTACGGGCTCGCCGGGCCCGGCGGCGAGTGCCCCACGGTGAGCAACGCCGGGTACAGCCTCGGCGGCGGGTACGGGCCGCTCGGGCGCACGTACGGGCTCGGCTGTGACCATCTCGTGGAGGTCGAGCTCGTCGATGCGGACGGGGAGACGCTGAAGGGCACCGAGCACCCCGACCTGTTCTGGGCGCTCCGCGGCGCCGGCGGGGCCGGGTTCGGGGTCGTGACGAGCCTGACGTACCGGCTCAACCCGCTGCCCAAGACCGTCGTCGGCGGCGTCATCGCGTGGCCGCTCGCCCGGGCCCGCGAGGTCTTCGCCGCCTACCGCGACCTCTACCGGGACCGGGCCGACGAGAAGCTCGCGCTCTGCCTGCTGCTGACGACCGAGCCGTACCCGGACGGCGAGCCCGTCATCGCGATGTACGGCATGTACGTCGGCCCGCCCGCCGAGGCCGAGGCCGCCTTCGCCCCCGTGCACGCGCTCGGCGAGCCGCTCTTCAGCTCCATCGGCGAGACGGACTACCTAGACCTGATGACCGGCATGGGCGAGGAGATCGTGTACGGGCTGCAGTCGAAGTGGCTCGGCGGGTACTTCGGCGACGAGGGGTTCGACGAGGCCGCCTTCGAGGTGCTGACCGAGGGCTTCCGCAGCGCGCCGTCCGGGTTCTCCATAGTGCGCTTCGACCTGCTCGCGGGCGGGGCCGTCGCGCGGGTGCCGGCCGATGCGACCGCGTTCGTGCACCGCCGGGCGCTGCACTACGTCTCGGTGATCGCGCAGTGGCCGGGCGACGAGGAGACGGCCGCGAACGTCGCGTGGATCGACGGGTTCGCCCGGGCGTTGCGGCCGCACCTGACCGGGGAGGTGTACCAGAACTACGCCGACCGCGACCTGGAGGACTGGCCCGCGGCCTACTACGGCGCCAACTACCCGCGCCTGCAGTCGGTCAAGGCCGCGTACGACCCGCGGGACGTCTTCCACCACCCGCAGTCCATCAGACTGCCGTGACGGCCGCGTCCTCCAGGGCCAGGCTGAAGCGCTCGACGTCGGCCGGCGCGATGGCGTGGGTGTCGGCCCAGATGCCCAGCTGGACCGCGTCGCCCTCGGTGTCGGCCTGCACGTAGAGGGAGCCGTCGTAGGCCGGCAGCTCGCGCTCCCACCGCCCGGTCGTCCGCGCCAGCAGGGACCGGACCGCGGCGGCGCCCGGGACCGCGCCCGGCCGCGGGGCGGGGGCCCGGCGGTCGTTGACGAAGCAGGACAGGTCGACCGGGCCGCCGAGCGAGGCCAGCATCTCGGCGTGGCCGGACGGGTCGTAGTAGCCGTGCAGGTACGCCGCCGTGGCCGACCGCCACACGCGCGCCACGAGGTCGTCGAAGGGCGGCGACGGGTCGATGACGACCAGGCCGGGCTGGGTCAGGTGGCACACGGCATCGGCACAGCCGGGGCGGAACCGGTTGCTCACCAGCACCTGCACGACGACGGGGCGCAGGCCGGTCACGCGCTCGAGGGCGACGGCATACGCGGCCAGCAGCACGTGCCCGGTCTCGGCCCGGGTGCGCGCGGCGACCGCGCCGAGCGCCAGATGCAAGGCCGGGGACCGGAAGGTGTACTCCCGGAAGCGCGGCGTCCGCGGATCGTCCGAGCCGGCCAGGCGCGCGGCCGGTACCCCGGCGAGCAGACCCTTCCAGTGCCGCAGCGCCTTCGCGCTCTGCCGCTGCCCGGCCGGCGAGCCCTGCTGCGCGGCGAGCTCCAGCGGCCGCAGCCCCGGCACCGGCGGCGGGTCGGCGGCGTCCCGGTGGGCCAGGTCCCGCACGATCGCGTCGATGCCGAACCCGTCCACGGCCAGGTGGCTGTACTGCACGACGAGGTGCGACGGCCGTCCGGCGCGCGCGACCACGCCCATCCGCACCGGGTACTCCCGCGCGAGGTCGAACGGCGTGAACTCGTAGTGCCGGCGCAGCGCCTCGGCGTCGGCGTCCGTGTGCCCCTCGGCGACGTCCAGGTGCACGGTGCCGGCCGCGTCGACGACCTGGCGCACCGGGTCGCCCGCGGCGTCGAGCGCGAACCGGGTACGCAGGGCCTCGTGGCGGCTCACGACGTACGACAGCAGGCCCTCGTACTGCTCCACCGTCGCCGTCGCAGGCACCGGGATCGTCCCGCCGACGTTCAGCGTGCGCCCGGTGCGCCGCATCGTCTGCCAGATCTCGCGCTGACCCCATGTCAGCGGGCCCTCACCGCCGCCGGCCCCGCGGAAGGGCACCGCCACCCGCTCGCTGTCCACAATGGACCTCCAGGTTGAGAGTTAACTGAAAAAGCCAAGGTTGACACCCTTGCCGCGGCGGGACGATGCTCAACCCGAACGGCCCGGCAGCCGGGCGCGCAAGGCCTCGGCCGAGCGCGGTTCGGACCGGCCGCCGGCCGGAAAGCCGTAACTGCAACGCATCCCCGCGCTCCCTCGAGCGGCGGACGAACGGGCGGCCCCAGCGCGGGCCGCCCGTTTCGCATTCCCGCGCGTAGTCCAATATCCATTGGCATCCGTCTACGCAAATGAGGGTGAGAAAAAGGGTTGTCCGTTTGGACCCGAATGAACCGTTCTTTGCCCTGGGAAAAATACCCGCAACGAGTCGAACCACCACGAATGAACAGCATTGACATGGCATCTGAGCTGGGACGATGCTGTCCTGGTCATCCGCGAACGACAATGCAAGGAGGTGCCACCATGGCGAACGTGTCGGGCCGCAAGAACCTTTCTGGCCGGAGCATCTCGGGCTGATCCGGCGGGCGGCCCGAATATTCGGGCCGCCCATCTATTCTGGAAGGACACGGCGTGGAGACGTATCCGGCGACCGTCGGGCAGCTGTCGGTCTGGCACGACCTCGTGCGCATCCCGGCCGAGCGCCGGTGGGAGGCCAACCTGCAGTTCACCTGGGACCTCCCGGACGGCGCGGCCGAGCAACCGGTGTGGGACGCCCTGGCCCGGCTGGCGCGCCGGCACGGCTCGCTGCGCACCCGGTACGTCGTCGACGAGAACGGGCTCCCCCGGCAGTGGCTGAGCGAGGACACCGCGGCGGTGCACGAGCAGGTGCGGCAGGGCACCGCGGACGCGGCCGAGCGGGCCGAGGCCGAGCGGCGCGAGCTGCGCACCGCCATCGACGTGCGCACCGAGCTGCCCTGGCGGGCGCTGCTGCTGCTCGCCGGCGGGCGCCCGGCGGCGCTCGTGGTCACCCTGCACCACATGGCCGCCGACGGGGTCGCGGGTCTCATCATGCGCGACGACTTCCTGCGGCTGCTCGCCGGCGAGGAGCTGCCGGCCGCCCCGGGCCCGCGGGAGCTGGCCCTGGCCCAGCAGGGCGCGGACGGCGGGCGGCTGCGCACCGCGGAGCGCCACTGGCGCCGGACCCTGGCCGCCGCGCCCCGGGTGAGCAGCGCCGGGGGTGCGGGCGGCAACGAGCGCATCGGCGCCACCCTGCGCACCGGCATCCCGATGCCCCACGCGCACGCCATGGCCGCCACGACCGGGGTGAGCCTGTCCAGCGTGCTGCTCGCCGTCTACCACCGGGCGCTCTGCGCGGCCGGCGACGAGACCGCGCACCTGATGTTCTCGATGTCGAACAACCGGTACGACGACACCCAGGCGGCCATGGTGACCAGCCTGAACCAGTGGGTGCCGCTGCTGCTGGACGCCGGGACGTCCAAGCCCGCGGCGCCGCTGGCGACGGTCGCGGAGCGGGTGCACTGGAAGCACTTCGGGGCCCTCAAGCACGGCGTGTACTCCCCCGCCGCCGCCGCGGCGGCCCGCGCCGAGCAGCCGGACGTCGACCTCGGTTACCACTACAACCCGATGCTCACGCCGCCCGGCTTCCCGTCGGCCGACCGTGCGGCGCCCCCCGCCGTGGAGTACTACGAGCCCGCCCGGGCCACCGGCCCCGGCTTCTACGTCATCGCCCGGGGCCTGACGTCGCTGGAGCTCGACCTGCGGGTGGGCCGCCCCGGCTGGGACGGCCCCCGCGTCCGGACCTTCGTGGACCGGGTGACCGCGGAGCTGCACGCGCTCAGTCCCGCAGCGAGCGGCCCGTCTTGGTGAGGAACACGTCGTCGAGGGTCGGGCGGTGCAGCTCGATCGTCGTCAGCGAGAGCCCGGCCGCCTCGAGGGTCCGCATGATCTGCGGGATCGCGGTGTCGCCGGACTCGACGGTCAGGCGCAGCTCGCCGTCGTCGCGGACCTCCACGTCCCGGGCGAACGGCTGGCCCTTGAGGACGCCGGCCGCGTCCTCGGCCGAGGCGAAGCCGCCGACGGTCACCACGTCGCCGGAGATCTCGCGCTTGAGCGCGTCCGGCGTGCCCTCCGCCACGATCTCGCCGTGGTCGATGATGGCGATGCGGTCGCAGAGCGCGTCGGCCTCGTCGAGGTAGTGCGTGGTGATGAAGACCGTCATGCCCTCGGCGCGCAGGCGGCGCACCTCGTCCCACATGTGGGCGCGGCTCTGCGGGTCCAGGCCCGTGGTCGGCTCGTCGAGGAAGAGCACCTGCGGGCGGTGGATGACGCCGAGCGCGATGTCGAGACGGCGCCGCTGCCCGCCGGAGTAGGTCTTGCACTTGCGGTCGGCGAAGTCGCTCAGCTCGAACGACTCGATGACCTCGGCGGCGCGCGTGGTGGCCTCGGCGCGGCCCATGCCGTACATCCGCGCCTGCAGGATCAGCTCCTCCCGCGCGGTCACGTCGTCGGCGGTGCTGCCGCCCTGCGCGACGAAGCCGATCGCGCGGCGGACCGCGCCCTGCTCGGAGCGCAGGTTCGCGCCGGCGATGGTGGCCTCGCCGTCGTCGGGCGGGATCAGCGTGGCGAGCATCCGCAGGGTCGTGGTCTTGCCGGCGCCGTTGGGGCCGAGGAAGCCGAAGATCTCGCCCTCGGCGACGTCGAGGTCGATGCCCTTGACCGCCTCCACCTCGGTGACCTGCCGCTTCGCCTTGGTCTTGTAGGACTTCTTGAGGCCCTTGGTCTTGATCATCGCAGTCTCCCTACTCCTACTTGACCGGGCGCTACTTGACCGAGCGCGCGAAGAGGCTGGCCGACCACGCGACCGCGGCGACGACGAGCGCGCCGCAGAAGACGAGGGAGCCCCAGACGTGGGTGTCGCCGGGGTGCCCGGCGTAGAGGGCGCGCATGCCGGTCACGGCCCAGTTGAACGGGTTGTAGTCGGCGACCGTGCGCAGCCACAGCGGCGCGAGGGCGAGCGGCAGCAGCGTGCCGGACAGCAGCATCAGCGGCTGGGCCACGTTGTTGATGACCTGGCCGAGCACGTTGGGGTTGTTCACCTTGATGGCGATGCCGTAGGAGATCGCGGCGGCCGCGAGGCTGATCAGCGCCAGGATGCCGTAGCCGAGCAGGATGTTGCCCAGGTTGAGGATCAGCCCGAACGGCAGCGACAGCAGCGTGATGATGAGCGACTGCACGAGCACCGTGACGACGTCGCGCAGCGCCCGGCCGAGCAGCAGCGCGACGCGGCTGATGCTTGTCACCCGGGACCGCTCGATGGTGCCGTTGGCGAGGTCGCCGAGCAGGCCGAAGCCGACGTACAGGCCACCGCCGATGGCCAGCGCGACGAGCATGCCGGGCACGTACACCCGGTAGGCGTCGAGCATCGTGGAGGCGCCCAGGGCCGGCTTGAGCAGCGGGGCGAACAGGATGAGGTACACCACCGGCTGCGCGATGCCGAGGAAGACCCACAGCGGCGAGCGGACCATGAGCAGCATGTGGCGCTGGAAGATGAGCCAGGTGTCGCGCAGTACTTTCACGGGGAAACCGCCTCAATCGTTGGATGTGCCGCGAGGATGTCGGCCGCGGCCCCGGCGCCCCCGCCGGCCAGCAGCCGGTCGCCCTCCGCCCGCGCGGCCGCGGCGAAGGCCGGCTCGTCGAGCAGGCGCAGCAGGTGTTCGCGCAGCGCCTCGGGCCGGATGTGGTCGAAGGAGACCCGCACGCCGGCGCCGGCCGAGCGGACCGCCTCGGCGTTGAGCGCCTGATCGCCCTTGATCGGCGCGACGACGAGCGGTACGCCGTGCACGAGCGCCTCGGACACCGTGTTGAGCCCGCCGTGCGAGACGACGGCGTGCAGGCGCGGCAGCAGGTCGAGCACGGGCACGCGGCGGCGGACGAGCACGTGGCCGGCGGTCGTCTCGAGCGAGCCGTCGGGCGCCACGACGATCGCCTGGAGCCGGTCGCCCAGCGGGGCCAGGGCCTCGGCGACGCGGCGGTAGAAGTCCTTGGCCAGGTCCATCGACAATGTGCCCACGGTGACCAGCACGTGCCGGCGGCCGGGGTCGAGCCAGTCGTCCGGGAAGTCCGGGTCCGGCGCCCGCGCGGCCAGGGCCGGCCCGACGAGCTCCACATTGGACGGCCGGTGGGCCGGGTCGCCGGCGAGGGCGCCCGCCGTGAAGGCGATCGTCCCGTGCGGGGAGAAGCGCAGGTCGTGCGGCGGCTCCCCGGGCCGCCCGGTGGCGGTCCAGGCCGCGGCGATCTGCCCGAGGATCCAGTCCTCGACGCGGGGCAGGCCACGGCGGAACGGGCGGGTGAGCTCCATGGTGGTCGGCGCGACGGACACCCAGGGCAGCCCGTGCGCGTGGGCGGCGATGGCGCCCGCGATCGCGTGCTGGTCGACGACGAGCACGTCGGGCCGGAACGCCGCGATCGCCGCCTCGACGCCCTTCCGGGTGACCTTCGCGTGCGGGACGATGTAGCCCTCCCACCGCGAGCGGGTCGCGTCGAGGCCGCGCTCGGCCTGGCCGCGGTGCGCGCGCAGCGGGATCGGGTGGATGCGGGCCTCCGCGCCGGCCAGCGGGCGCAGGAAGGACTCCGAGCCCGCCCACAGCACCTCGTGGCCGCGCCGGGTCAGGGCGGCCGCGACCGCCGCCATCGGGTGGACGTGCCCGAACAACGGCAGGGACAAGAACAGGAAACGCTTCATGTCGTACCGCGGGTGCTGTCCACATAGGACACGACGTCGGCCACGCTCAGGGTGAGCAGCGCCTCCAGCTCCAGCCCGGCGACGTACCCGGCCAGATCGACGGCGGCCCCGTAGGCGGCGGCCAGCCGCCCGGCGAGCGCGGCCAGCTCGAGACTGTCCAGGAACAGGTCGCCGTCGAGCCGGGTCGCGGGGCCGATCGCGGCCGCCCACGCCTCGTCCTCCCCGGTGACCTCGCGCAGCAACCGCGTGACCGCGAGCTGCGTCGGCGTCGGCACGGCTCAGTCCCCGGCCGGCTTCGTCGCGCGGACGGCCCCGTAGGTCACGGCGCCGGTGCTGAAGCCCTTGAGCATGAGCGGCCCGGCGTAGAAGAAGCCGAGCACGTCGACGCCCCGGTCGCGGGCCAGGTCGCGCATCAGGGCGCGGCCGTTGTCCAGCTCCCGCACCTGCGCGAAGGTCGGCTCCCACGAGTTGGCGACGTTCGCGCTCCAGTCCACCGAGGACACCTCGGCGAAGCCGGCCGCGCGGGCCAGCCGCTCGTGCTCCTCCAGCGAGGAGAAGCTCGGCATCACCTGGTGGCGCAGGATCTGGTCGACGACGCGGTGCTCCTCGGGGCTCAGCTCGCCGTCGCGCACCGACCAGGTGGCGATGGCCAGGATGCCGCCCGGGCGCAGCAGCCGCATCGCCTCGGCGAAGAAGGCCGCGCGGTCCGCGATGTGCATGAGGCTCTCCACGGCCCACAGCGCGTCGAAGGACGCGTCGGGGTAGCCGTTGTCGAGCGCGTCGCGCTGGTGGAAGCGGGCCCGCTCCCCCAGCCCGGCCGCGGCCGCCTTCTCGTTGGCCCGGGCCGCCTGCGCGGCGCTGAGGGTGACGCCCTCGACGGCGCAGCCGTGCGGGCCGGCCAGGTGCAGCGCCGGGCCGCCGATGCCGCAGCCGACGTCGAGCACCCGCGCGCCGGCCGGGATGCCGGCGAACGCGACGAGCTCGCGGACCAGGCGGTCGGTGGCGGCGTGGCGCTCGTCGTCGCTGCCGGGGCGCTCGCCCGCGTCCCAGAAGCCGTGGTGGACGTGCTCGCCCCACAGGTCCTCGTACAGGTCGAGGGTGGTGTCGTAATAGCGCTCGACCGCGGCGTTGAGCCCGGGTCCGGCGGGGGCGGACGGGTATGCGGATCCGATTTCGGCTTTCACAGTCGCAAATCTCCGAAACAACTGTACCGGGAAAGAGAGCCCGAAACCCAAAGCGGCGCGAGCCCGGCCATTGTATGAACGTGACGATGTCGCTTGTCAATGACCGTGTAACTTCCACGAGCCGTTGTACTCGGCCCGGGCGAATACCTGTACAGGCCATATATCCGCGAATGCCCGCGTGGCCGCCGCCACAATTGCTGGCGAAACACCTCGGCTCGACCCGAAGCGGGTGAACATGCGAGCTAATGTCCGATTGAGCACGGGTCGCATGTGGCCGCCACCGATCCTGACCAGCGGCGCGTCCGAAATGGCGTTCGTATCGATCCAAACGAGTTTTCCCGGGATCGGGTGTGACAGAACGGACATCCCGTCACATGCTCAGGCTGCGCACTCTTGTAAAACGACTTCGATTGCGTATGGTCTATCCGTAAGTCGGGGTGCCCAATTCCTTGCGCAATGCGGCGGGCACTTGAGTCCGGACAACGGTGACGGACGTCAGGCGCCACTTGCCCCCGACCTTCTCGCAGTGTGTTCATCCGGGGGTGTGCACGCTGACCGGCGGCCAATGCGGTCCGGCCCGGTCAGCCGCTTCACCCTGCGCGCGGAGTGCCTCAGCGGCCCCGGCGCGCCGCCCGCCCGTTCGCGGCGAATCGCGGCGCCTCCGGCCGCCGGATCGCCGTGCCGAAATGACAGAAGAAGGTGGTGTGCGGTGACCGCACCGGCCCTCGACCCGGGCTGGGTCGACGACGTGCTGCTGGCCGGGCCCTCGCGCCCCGGGGCGGCGCCGGCGCTGGTCCTCGACGCCCCGGTGACCCGCGCCGCGCTGCGCGAGCTCGTCGAGCAGCGGCAGGCGGTGCTGGCCGCGGCCGGCATCGGCGCGCACGGCCCCGGCGACTCGGTCGCCATCTGCCTGGCCCCGTCGCTGGCCTTCGTCGCGAACCTGCTCGCCTGCTGGCGCCTCGGCGCGCGGGCGGCCCTGCTCGACCACCGGCTCACCCCGTTCGAGGTCGACGCCGCCCTGCAGCGGCTGGCCCCGCAGGCGGTCGTGTCCGCCAAGCACGCCACCGGCGGCCCGCTGCGCGGCTTCCAGGACGTCCAGGAGCGCGTCGCCACCTTCCCCGGCCGCCGCGCCGACACCCCGCACGCGCTCGTCCAGCTCAGCTCCGGCTCGACCGGGCCGTCGAAGGTCATCGCCCGGACCGCGGCGAACCTCGTCGAGGAGCTGGAGCGGTACGTGGCCATCGGCGCCGGCGTGCCCCAGCCCGGCGAGCGCATCGTCTGCCTGGCCTCGATGGTGCACGTGCTCGGCCTCGTCGGCGGCCTCCTGTACGGCCTGCACGCCGGGGCCCAGGTGATCGTTCCGGCCCGAATGACCGCGGACGGCATCCTGGCCGCGGTCGCCGCCGGCCCCGAGCCCACCACGATCCTCGGCGTGCCGTTCCACATCGAGCTGCTCGCCTCCGGGCCGACGCCGCCGCGGCTGCCCCAGCTGGCCGGGATGACCACCGGCGGCGAGCTCGTCCGCGCCGCCGTGCACGAGACGTTCACGGACCGCTTCGGCGTGCGCCTGGGCAACATGTACGGCATGACCGAGGTCGGCGTCATCGCCACCGACCTCTTCGGCGAGCACCGCCCGGCCCTGACCCCCGCGCCCGGCCTGCGGGTCCGGGAGGAGGGGGGCGAGCTGCTCGTGTCGCTGGCCGAGTCGCCGTACCTGGGCCTGTCCGACCCGACCCGCTGGGCCGGCGGCTGGCTGCACACCCGCGACGCGGGCACCGTCGACCCCGGCACCGGCCGGCTGCGCATCCACGGCCGCAACGACTCCCAGGTCTCCGTCGGCGGGCTGAAGGTCGACCTCACCGAGGTCGAGCACACCCTCGCCGCGCTGCCCGGCGTCGCCGCCGCCGTCGTGACGTTCGACCAGGCGTCGAAAAGGGTCGAGGGCTACGTGATGCTGCGCGAGGACGCCACCGCGGAGCAGGTGCAGGCCGAGCTCGCCCGGCGGCTGGCCGCCTTCAAGCGCCCCCGCGTGCTGCGGGTCGTCGAGCAGCTGCCCCGCACGGCCACCGGCAAGCTCGTCCGCGACCGCGCCCTGCTGGTCGCGGCGTCCGTGAAGGAAGGAAACACCGAGGCATGAGCGACGAGACGAACCAGATCCGCCAGTTCTTCCTGGACTCGCTGACCGAGATGAACTACAGCACCGACGACATCGACGACGACACCGCACTCGGGCCGGCCGGCGCCGACCTCGAGTCGCTGTCGCTCGCCGAGCTCGCGGTCCGCGTGGAGGACCGCTTCGGGGTGCGCTTCGACGACGACGAGGCCGAGAAGCTCGCCGGCATGACGGTCGGCGAGTTCGTCGCCGCCGTCGCCGAGCGCCGGGCCGCCGCGGCGACCGCGGGCAGCTGACGTGGCACCTTCGGCACCGAGCGGCGCCACCGATCCGCAGCCACCCACCCGGACGCAGGTCGTCGCGATGCTGGCCACCTACGGCGACCGGCGCGACGAGGACGTCGCCGAGGGGATCGACTCCCTCGAGCTGGCGTGGCTGATCCACCAGCTCGAGCAGCACTACGGCGCCGTGCTGGACCTCTCCGACGAGGAGCTGGCCCGCATGTCCACCGTGGACGGTGCCGTCGCGGTCCTGGCCGGGCTGAGTGCGCAGACGGGCGCCCGGTGACGCCGTGAACAGCAAGGGCAGGACCGACGTGCTGATCACCGGCGTGGCCGTGCTCAGCGCGTTCGGCCGGGGCATGGGCGCGCTCGCCGCCGGCCTGGACGCCGGCCGGCCGGCGTTCGCGCCCGTCACCCGCTTCGACGTGGCCGGCCGCCGGGTCGGCGTCGCCGCGACCCTGCCGGGCGACCCGGACCTCGACGACGAGCTGTGGTGGCTGGTCGACGAGGCCTGCGACGAGGCCAAGCTCGGCCCGGCCGAGCGGGCCGCCGCGCCGCTGTTCCTGGCGGTGCACGGCGACCCGCGGCTGGCCCGCTCGGCCCCGGCGGAGCGGCCCCGCCACGGCGGCCACGCCTTCGCGGCCGCCCTCGCCCGCAACACCGGCCTCGGCCCGTCCCGCGCCTACACCTCCGCCTGCGTCGCGGCGAGCACCGCGATCGCCGACGCCGCCGGGATCATCGCCCGCGGCGAGGCCGAGCGGATCGTGGTCGCGGGCGGCTACCTCGTCGAGGCCGACCAGTACGCCCTCTTCGACGCCGGCCGCGCCCTCGCCGCCGACGGGCAGGTCCGCCCGTTCAGCGCGGACCGGCACGGCCTGCTGCTCGGCGACGGCGCCGGGGCCGTCGTGCTGGAGTCCGCGGCCGCGGCCGAGGCCCGCGCCGCCGACCCGCTCGCCCGCCTGGCCGGCTGGGGCCGCGCCGGGGACGCCCACCACCCGTGCCGGCCGCACCCGCAGGGCCGCGGCCTGGCCCGGGCCGTCGCCGGCGCCCTGCGCCGGGCCGGGATCGGGCCCGGCGACGTCGGGTACGTCAACGCCCACGGCTCCGGCACCGCCCCGAGCGACGCCGCGGAGACCCTCGCCCTGCACGCCGCCCTGGGCGAGCACGCGGCCGCGGTGCCGGTGTCGTCGACCAAGGCCCTGCACGGCCAGGCCCTCGAGGCCTCCGGCGTGCTCGAGCTCGCCGTGACTCTGCACGCGCTGCGGGGCGGGCGGCTGCCGGTCAACGCCGGGTACCTCGGCCCCGACGAGGAGTGCGCGCTCGACCTGGTGCTCGAGCCCCGCGCGGCCGCCCCCGCCTACGCGCTGAGCCTCAACGCCGCGTTCGGCGGGGCCAACACCGCGCTGCTGCTGGGCGCCGCGCCGTGAACGGCTTAGGGGCTGCCGGACTGCGCGTGCTGGCCACGGCCGAGTGGCCGGCGGACGCCGCACCGCCGCGCCTGGCCGGGTTCGTGCACTCCGAGTTCAACCCGCTCGTGGCCGCCGTCGCCGGCCGCTGCCTGGAGGCGGCGCCCGGCCCGGAGCCCGACACCGCGCTGGTGCTCGTCAGCGACGTCGGCGACGTCGACAGCGCCGCCCACGTCGCCCGGGCGGTGGACCAGGGCGCGCGGGTCGGCCCGCTGTTCTTCTTCCAGTCGGTGCCCAACGCGGTGCTCGGCCACATCGCCGCCAGATGGGGGCTGACCGGGCCGGTCAGCTGCCTGTGCGACACCGCCGCGGGCCTGGACGCCGCGCGCGGCCTGGTCGCCGACGGGGACGCGCGCCGGGTCCTGCTCATCGACGTCAGCGGCGGCACCGCCACCGCGGTGCTCCTATCGGGAGGTACAGCATGAACGCGCACGCGGCCGTCACCGGCATCGGGCTCGTCACGCCCGTCGGGGGTACCGCCGCCGAGGTCTTCGACGCGATGTGCGAGGGCCGTTCGGGGCTGTCCGGCCCGCCGCCGGACCATCCGCTGGCCGGGTCCGTGGAGGTGGCCGCGTTCGGGCCGCCGATCGACCCGCTCTCGGTGCTGCCCGGCCCCGACGCGCGGCTCGTCGACCGGTACATCGTGATGGCCCTCGCCGCCGCCGAGGCCGCGCTCGCCGACGCCGGGATCGTCGCCGGGCGCGACGTCGACCCCTACCGCGTCGCCGTCATCCTCTCCGGCACCGGCGGCCTCGCCACCCTCGACGCGCAGGCGGTCCAGCGCGACAAGCGCGGCCGGGCCGGGGTCAGCCCGTACCTGCTGCCGGGGATGCTGCCGAACATGGGCGCGGCCCGGGTGGCGATGAAGTACGGCCTGCAGGGCTTCAGCTCCTCGGTCGGCACCGCGTGCGCCGCCGGCGCCCAGTCCATCGGCGAGGGCCTGCGGCTGCTGCGCTGCGGCGAGGCCGACGTGGTCGTGTGCGGCTGCAGCGAGGCCCCGCTGTTCCCGACCCTGGCCGACACCTTCGGCAACGCCCGCGCCCTGGCCCGCGGCTGGGCCGACCCGACGCAGGCGAGCCGCCCGTTCGACCGGCGCCGCAACGGCCTCGTGCTCGGCGAGGGCGCCGGGGTGGTCGTCCTGGAGCGCCCCGAGCACGCCGACGCCCGCCGCGCCGCCCGCCACGCCGACCTGCTCGGCTGGGGCGCGACGAACGACGCGCACCATCCGACGACGCCGCGCCCCGACGGCTCCGCCGCCGCCGAGTGCATGCGCCGCGCCGTCGCGGACGCCGGGCTCACGCCCGCCGACATCGGGTACGTCAACGCGCACGGCACCTCGACGAAGCTCGGCGACGTCGCCGAGTCCCTCGCGATCCGCGCCGTGTTCGGCCCGTACACCCCGCCGGTCAGCTCGACCAAGGGCGTCACCGGGCACATGCTCGGCGCCTCGGGGGTGGCCGAGGCGGCGGTGACGGTGGAGGCCCTGCGCCGCGGCGTGCTGCCGCCGACGCACAACCTCGACGAGCCCGACCCGGCCTGCGACCTGGACCACCTGCGCACGCCCCGCACCGCGCCGGTGACCCACGCGCTGTCCAACTCCTTCGGCTTCGGCGGCCACAACGTGAGTCTCGTGTTCGGGCCGCCGGGCTCGCAGTGGTCGAAAGCCTGAAAGGGACCGCACATGGAAATCCTCGATACCGACCACGTCGAACTGTACGTGGGCGACGCCCGCGCGGCGGCGGCCCAGCTCTGCGCGCAGTACGGCTTCCACGTCTTCGGGCACGGCGGCCCGGAGACCGGCCTCGCCGGCCAGCGCAGCGTGCTGCTCGGCCAGCGCGACATCCGGATCCTGCTCACGTCCGGCCTCAGCGGCGGGCACCGGGCGAGCCGGTACGTGGCCCAGCACGGCGACGGCGTCGCGATCGTCGCGTTCGGGTGCACCGACGCCCGGGCGGCCTTCGCGGAGGCGGTCGCGGCCGGCGCGACCCCCGTGTCGGCGCCGCAGGCGGTGACGCGCGGCGGCTCGACCGTGGTGGTCGCGGAGGTGTCCGGCTTCGGCGACGTGACGCACCGGCTCGTCCAGCGCGACCGCGCCGACCCGCAGTTCCTGCCGGGCCTGGTCGACATGTCGGCGGCCCCGGCCGGGCCGGGCGAGGGCGACCTGCTGCACGCCGTCGACCACGCCGCCGTGTGCCTGCCGGCCGGCGAGCTCGAGAGCACCGTCGCCTACTACGAGCGCGTCTTCGGCTTCGGGATGATCTTCCAGGAGTACATCGAGGTCGGCGAGCAGGGCATGCACTCCAAGGTGGTGCAGAGCCCGTCCGGCGGGGTGACGTTCACGCTCATCCAGCCCGACATCAGCCGCCGCGCGGGGCAGATCGACGACTTCCTGGCCTGGCACGAGGGCGCCGGCGTGCAGCACCTCGCGCTGAGCACGCACGACATCGTCACCGCGGTGCGCACGCTGGGCGAGCGGGGCGTCGAGTTCGCGCAGACGCCGGGCAGCTACTACGACATGCTCTCCGCCCGCCTCGGCGAGACCGACGTGGCCGTGGCCGACCTGCGGCCGCTGGGCATTCTCGTCGACCGCGACCACTGGGGCCAGATGTACCAGATCTTCGCGAAGTCGACGCACATCCGGCGCACGTACTTCAACGAGCTCATCGACCGCCACGGCGCCCGGACGTTCGGCACGAGCAACATCCCCGCGCTGTACGCGGCGAAGGAGCGCGAGCTCGCGGCGGTCCGCGACACCACACTCTCGGAAGGGACCGTCCTGTGACCGTTTCCGTCTCACGCGACTCTGCGCTGCCGGAGGAGGACCTCACGCTGCTGCCGAGCGACGAGGAGGTCGCGGCGTATGCGCGCAACGGGTGGTACCTCACCCGCAAGCTCTTCACCGACGAGGAGGTCGACGAGCTCGTCGCGGCGAGCGAGCGGTTCTACGCCGGGGAGCGCTCGCGCGTCTTACCCTCCCGCCCGCCGCGGCTGGCCTACTGGCGGCCCGAGGACGGGCCGGTGCAGCGGCACAACGACTACATCCACTACGAGAGCGCCGACATCGCGCGTATCCTGCGCAAGCCGATCGTCGGCGCGGTCGCGGCGCGGCTGGCCCGGGCCGCGGAGATCCGCGTGTTCCAGTCGACGCTCATCTACAAGCCGCCGATCGCCGGGGAGCCCTCCAACCTCGTGCCGTGGCACTTCGACCGGCACTACTGGCAGTCGTGCACGTCCGACGACATGCTCACCGCGTTCATCCCGTTCCACGACTGCGGCGTGGAGATGGGCACCATCACCATGGTCGAGGGCAGCCACCGCTGGGAGGAGATCGGCGCGAACGACTCGACGGCGCGGCACTTCGCCGACCGCGACAACGACGACCTGGAGCGGATGCTCGAGCGCAACGCCGAGCACAACCGCGCCGTGGTCCGCAAGGTGCCGATGGTCATCCCCAAGGGGCACATGAGCTTCCACCACTGCCGCACCTACCACGGCAGCGGTGCGAACGTGAGCGCCCGCCCGCGCCGCGCGATCTCGTTCCACCTGCAGCCGGGCGCGAACGAGTACCGCCCCTTCCGCCTCTCCAACGGCGATCTCGTGCAGTACAACCACGATGTCCTGGTCCGCCGCACCGCCGACGGCCGGCCCGACTACGCGGACCCGGAGTTCTGCCCGGTCCTGTGGCACAACGCCTGAACCCCGAAGGAGCGAACATGTCCCGTTACGACTGGGGCCGTCGGCACCCCGGCATCGACCGGCTCGAGGAGCTCATCGCGAGCGCCCGCACCGACGTCGTCACCCACCCGATCTACGCCCGCCTGACCGGCCTGCCGGCCGTGCGCACGTTCCTGGAGCACCACGTCTTCGCCGTGTGGGACTTCATGTCGCTGCTCAAGTCGCTGCAGCGCAACCTCACGTGCGTCGAGGTGCCGTGGATCCCGACCGGGCCGACGGGCAGCCGCCGGCTCATCAACGACATCGTGCTGGTCGAGGAGAGCGACGAGCTGCGCGGCGGGTTCATCAGCCATTTCGAGCTGTACCTCGAGGGCATGACCGAGGCCGGCGCCGACCGCACCGCCATCGACGACTTCATCGGCCTGCTCCGCGCGGGGACCCCGGTGCCGGCCGCGATGGAGCGGGCCGCGGTGCCGGCCCCGGCGGCCGAGTTCGTCGCGCTCACCTGGCACCTCATCGACACCGCGCCGGTGCACTGCCAGGCGGCCGCGTTCGCCTTCGGCCGCGAGGACCTGATCCCCGACATGTTCCAGCAGGTCGTGAAGGTCAACGAGCAGGTCGGGCGGCTCGACACGTTCGTGGACTACCTGGCCCGGCACATCGAGGTCGACGGCGAGCAGCACACGCCGATGGCCATGCAGATGGTCACCGACCTGTGCGGCGACGACGAGACCAAGTGGAGCGAGTGCGCCGAGACGGTCAACCTCGCGCTCGCCGCGCGGACGAGGCTGTGGAGCGGCATCCTCGCGCAGATCGAGGCCCTGGCGCCGGACGCCGCCGCGGCCGAGACCGTCGCGGCGTAAGGGGACGCCGACGTGACCGACGACGCCGGGCTGTACCGGACCGTCCGCCTGATCCGCCGGTTCGAGGAGCGGGCCATCGAGCTCGTCCGCGACGGCACGATCGTCGGCGGCATCCACCCGTACCTCGGGCAGGAGGCCATCGCGGCCGGCACGTGCGCCGCCCTGCGGCCCGGCGACGTCATCACCAGCACCCACCGCGGCCACGGGCACGTGCTGGCCAAGGGTGCGGACCCGGCACGGATGATGGCCGAGCTGGCCGGCCGGGCCACGGGGCTCAACCGCGGCCGCGGCGGGTCCATGCACGCGGCCGACTTCTCGCTGGGCATCCTCGGCGCCAACGCGATCGTCGGCGCCGCCGTACCGATCGCCACCGGGGCCGCCTGGGCCGCCCGCCGTGCCGGGCTGGACCGCGTCGCGCTGACCTACTTCGGCGACGGCGCGGTGAGCCAGGGCGTGGTGCTGGAGACGTTCAACCTCGCCGCGCTGTGGAAGCTGCCGGTCGTGCTGGTCTGCGAGAACAACGGCTTCGCCACCACCACCCGCTTCGCCGAGGCGGTGGCCGGCACCGTCGCCGGGCGCGCGGCGGCCTTCGGCATCCCGGCGTCGACGGTGGACGGTACCGATCCCCGGGCCGTCCTGGCCGCGACCGCCGCGGCCGTCGAGCGCGCCCGGGCCGGGGAGGGGCCGTCGCTTGTCGAGTGCGTCGCGTACCGGTTCGACGCGCACCACACCTGGGAGCACGCGGCCCGGCCCCGCTACCGCACCGACGCCGAGGTCGCCGCGGGCACGGCCCGCGACCCGGTGGAGATCCAGGGCGCGCGGCTCGACCCGGCCGGACGGGCGCGCATCGACGCCGGGATCGAGGACGTGCTGGAGGCGGCCGTGCGCTTCGCCCGGCAGAGCCCGCCGCCGGACCCGGCCGGGGCGCTCGAGCACCTCTACGCCGACGGCCTGCGGGTGCGGGCGGGTGCGGCGTGACGATTCTGTCGTACCTCAAGGCGCTCAACCGGGCGATCGCCGCCGAGATGGAGCGCGACCCGGCGGTGTGCGTGTTCGGCGAGGACGTGCGCGTCGCGGTCAGCAACGTGACCACCGGGCTGCACAGGAAGTTCGGCTCCGACCGGGTCGTGGACATGCCCATCTCCGAGCAGGCGTTCACGAGCTTCGCCACCGGCGCGGCCCTGGCCGGGCAGCGGCCGCTGATCGAGTTCCAGATCCCGGCGCTGCTGTTCCTGGCCTTCGAGCAGATCGCCAACCAGGCGCACAAGTTCTCGCTCATGACCGGCGGGCAGACGCGGGTGCCGGTGACGTACCTGCTGCCCAGCTCCGGCTCGCGGGGCGGCTGGGCGGGCCAGCACTCCGACCACCCGTACAGCCTCTTCGCCCACGTCGGCGTGAAGACCGTGGTGCCCGCGACCCCCGCCGACGCCTACGGGCTGCTGGTGAGCGCGATCCGCGACGACGACCCGGTGGTGGTCTTCGCCCCCGCGGGCGCGATCGGCGTGCGCGCCGACGTCGACCCGGCCGCGCTGGAGCCGATCCCGCTCGGCGTCGGCCGCGTCCACCGCGCCGGCGACGACGTGACGGTGGTCGCCGTCGGCCACCTCGTCCACGACGCCCTCGCGGTCGCCGACGAGCTCGCCGGTACCGTCTCCGTCGAGGTCTTCGACCCCCGCACGCTGCACCCCTTCGACTGGGCCGGCCTGGCCGCGTCGCTGGAGCGCACCGGGCGGCTCGTGGTCGCCGACGACTCCAACCGCTCCTGCGGCATCGCCGGGGAGATCCTCGCCTCGGCGGCGGAGGGGATGCGCCTCGTCGCGCCGCCGCGCCGTGTGACCCGCCCGGACGGGGCGGTACTGCCGTTCGCCCGCGAGCTCGACCTGGCGCTGCAACCCAGCCGGGCGCAGCTGCGCGCCGCGGTCGAGGACGTCGCGAAACTTGGACAGAGATGAGGAGACCTCCATGGCGTCTGTGAACATCCGGGCCGCGCTCGCCGCCGACCCGAGCGTCGGGGCGGGCAACGTGCTGCACAAGCTCATCGAGCACGGCGCGCCGCTGGACGGGCCCGGCATGGCGTTCGACACGCCGGTCGACGGGTTCCCGGCGTGGCACGGGCTGACCCTCGGCGAGCTGTACACCCGCGCCGCCGCCCGCGCCGCCTGGCTGCACGCGGCCGGCATCCGCCGCCGCGACCCGGTCGCGATCTACGTGAGCGGCGCCGCCGACTGCTTCCTGAACTGGATGGGCCTGACCTGGCTCGGCGCCGTTCCGGCGCTGATGAACCCGAACATCCCCGGGGAGATCGCGGCCGAGTACATCCGCAAGCTGCGGGGCGTGGCCCTGCTGGCCGACGAGGCCCACCGCGACCGGCTCGCGGGCCAGGATCTCGGCGGTATCGCCGTGCACGACGTCGCGGAGACCGGCACCGGCGACCCCGCGGACGCGCCGGTGGCGTTCCGCCACCACGACGACGACCCGATCGCGATCACGCACTCGTCCGGCACCACCCGGATGCCGACCGCGGTCGTGCACTCGCACGCGAGCCTGTTCCACGCCACGCGCCGCATCCGGCTCAGCGGCCCCCGGGCGCAGGGCACCGAGCGCATCCTCAGCGCCCTGCCGGCCCCGCACGCGGCCGGCATCATGACCATCAACCACGCCCTGAGCAACCGCTCGGAGCTGCTGTTCCTGTCGCGGCAGGACGACGGCGCGCAGGTGCTGGCGGCGATCGAGCGGTGGCGGCCGACCGGCGTGTTCGGCTTCGCCGTGACCTGGGCCGAGCTGGCCCGCTACGACCTGGACGCGCACGAGGTCGGCTCGGTGTCGCTGTGGTTCAACACCGGCGACTGCGCGCACGAGCCGCACATCCGCCACCTCGTCGCCGCCGGCAGCCGCAACGTCGTCACCCGCGAGGGCGTGCGGCGGGTCAAGGGCTCCAGCTTCGTTGACGGCCTCGGCTCGACCGAGATGGGCCACTCCGCCTTCCACATCACGCACCACACCGACACCGAGCGGTACGGCCGCTGCGTCGGCGTCCCGCACGTGTTCGCCGACGTAGCGCTGCTGGACACCGCGACGGGCGCCGAGGTGCCGGTCGGGACGGTCGGGCACTTCGGGCTCAAGGCGCCGACGCTCGCCCCCGGCTACTGGAACGACCACGTCAACACCTACCGCAACCGCCTCGCCGGCTACTACCTGACCGGCGACCTCATGTACCGCGACGAGGAGGGCTACTACTACCACGTCGACCGGGCCGTGGACTCCGTCGACCTCGGCGGCGGCGAGTGGCTCTACACCGCCATGTCGGAGGAGCGGATCCTGCGCGCCGTGCCCGAGGTGCGCGACTGCACCGTGGTCTCGGCCCGCACGCCCGCGGGCCCGGTCGTCACCGACGTGCTGCTGTCCCTGCACGCCGGGGCCGACCCGGCGGCCGACCACACCGCGGCGGTCCGCGCGGCGCTGACCCCGGCGGCGGCCGCGACGCTGCGCAAGGTCGTCGTGTCCCCCGACGACGACCTCGTCCTCGGCCCGACCGGCAAGGTGCGCAAGTTCCTCATGCGCCAGCGCCACCTGGCCGCGATGACCCATGCCTGACCTGGCCACCCCGGCCCGGCCGCTGGTGCCGGCCCGGCGGGTCCCGGTGCGGTTCGCCGGCGACGGGGCCGGGCTCGGCGAGCTGTCCTGGGGCCAGCGCGAGATCTGGCTGACCATGCGCCGGCAGCGCTCCTGGCTGCCGATCGGCGGCTGGTCGCGGCTGGCCCCGGGCACCACCCTCGGCGACGTCGAGGCCGAACTGCGCTGGATCATGCGGCGGTACCAGCCGATGCGCACCCGGCTGCGCAACGCCGGCGGCCGCCCGCTGCAGAGCGTCGCCGACCGCGGCACCGTCGGGCTGGACGTGTACGACTGCCCGGACGGCGACGATCCCGAGGCGTTCGTGGCCGCCCTCGACGCCCGCGACCGGGCCCGCCCGTTCGACCTCGTCGAGGAGTGGCCGATCCGCATGGGCGTGGTCCGCCACCGCGGCGCCCCCTCGCACCTGTCCACCGTCATGCCGCACCTGGTCACCGACGGGCTGGGCGGGCGCATCTTCCTGGCCGAGGTCGCCGCCCGCGCGGACGCCCCGGCGGAGACCGGCACCCCGCCGCTGGAACAGGCGCGGTGGCAGGCCGGCGAGGCCGGGCGGCGGCAGAACGCGTCCGCGCTGCGGCACTGGGAGCGCACCATCGCCCGCCTGCCGCGCGCGGCCGCGGTGGGCTCCGGGCCGCACCTGCGCGGGGAGTTCCGCAGCACCGCGCTGCCCCTCGCCGTGCACGCGCTGTCGGAGCGGGCCGGCGCCGATTCCTCGCAGGTCCTCATGACGCTGCTCGCCCAGGCGCTGCCCGGCGACGGGCCGGCCGTGCTGCGGCCGATGGTGAGCAACCGGTTCCGGCGCGGCTTCGAGCGGGTCGTGGCGATGGTGGCCCAGCGCGGCCTGTGCGCGGTCGACGTCCGGGTGCCGTTCGCCGAGGCGCTGCGCCGGGTCGGGGGTGCCGCGATGTCCGCCTACAAGTACGCGTACCTCGACCCGGACGCCGTCGCCGCCGCCTTCGCCCGGGCCGGCGCCGATCCGGACGCGGGCCTGTGGTGCAACGACCGCCGGGTCGCCAGCCGCCAGGGCTTCGCCGGGCCGGTGCCGTCCGCGGAGACGGTGCGCGCCGCGCCGCCCGGCTCGTTCCGCTGGACGGTCGCCCAGGACGACCCGTTCGACCCGCTCAGCGTCGACATCGACGACGAGGGCGACGGGCTGCTGCTGACCGTGTTCACCGACGCCGCCCGGCTGCCCGCGGCCGCGGCCGAGGCCCTGGTGCGCCGCGTCGAGACCCTGGCCGTGCGGGCCCTGGAGGAGGCGGCATGACCGCGCTCGCGGCGGTTGGCACCTTCGTGCCGGAGCAACGGGTCACCATCGAGTCGTACGCCGAGGCGTTCGACCTCACGCCGATGCAGGTGCGGGTGTTCCGCCGCTACCACAAGCTCGGCGCCGCGGCCCGCTCCGGCGAGCCGCTGACCGCGCTGCTGGGGCTGGCCCTGGCCGACCTGGCGCTCACCGCGCAGCAGCGGGCCCGGGTCCGCTACGTGCTCTACGCGCGCACGTTCCCGGTCGTCGTGCCGTTCCCCCGCAACCCGCTGCACGACGCGCTCGCCGCCGCGGGCCTCGGCCACGCGCAGGCGTTCGCGGTCGGCCAGCAGGCGTGCGCGTCGGGCCTGCTCGCGATCGACCTCGCCGGGCGCCTGCTCGCGGCCGACGGCGACGACGGGCTCGCCGTGGTGCTGGCCGGGGAGAAGGCGTTCACCGGGGAGGCCCGGTTCGTGCCGGAGACCTCGATGTTCGGCGAGGGCGCGGCGGCCTGCCTGATCGCGGCGGGCGGCGGGCGCGACCGGCTGCTGTCCTACGTGGCCCGGCTGCGCGGGGAGTTCGACGGCGACCTCGAGGAGGTGGCCGGGGAGTTCCAGCGCATCTACCACGACGCGCTCGGCGAGGCGGTCACCGCGGCCGTCGGCAAGGCCGGGCTCGCGCTCACCGACATCGCGGTGATCCTGCCGCACAACGTGAACCAGGTCGCCTGGCAGCGCACCTGCAAGCGGATCGGCTTCCCGCTCGACCGGGTCCTGCTCGAGCACGTCGCCGACTACGGGCACGTGTTCTGCGCCGACGCGTTCATCAACCACCGGACCGCGGTCGAGCGCGGCCTGCTGCGGCCCGGGGACCGCTACGTGATCGCCGCCGCCGGGGCCGGGCGGGGCGCCACGTTCTCCGCCATGGTCTTCGAGCACTGACCCGTCGAGAGGAACTACCGTGTCCGACACCGCGACAATCGACCCGGCGCTGCGCGAGCACGTCGTGGAGACGATCTGCGCCCTGCTGCCCCGCGTGCTCAAGCGGGAGGTGCCCGACGCGTCGGAGGGCACCACGCTCATGGACGACCTGGGGATGAGCTCGACCACCGGCCTGGAGCTGGTGCTGGAGCTGGAGGACCGCCTGGAGCGGGAGATCAGCGTCGAGGACCTGGGCCGCGACGACTTCGAGACGGTCGGCACCCTCGCCAGCTACGTCGCCGGCAACCTGCTCGACGAGGAGGAGTAGGCGTTGCCGTGGGGTCTGCACCGCGCGGCGGCACGGCGGTTCCCGGAGCCGGCACGGCGGGCGGCCGACCCGGCCCACGCGGCGCGCCTGGCCACCTACCTCGGCGACCTGCTGGAGCCCTACGAGCTGGGCGCACCGCGCGGCATGGCGGGCGGGCACTCGTACGGCGAGATGGCCGCGGCGCTGCTGCCCGACGAGCCGGTGGACACGCTGGTGCTCGCCTACGACATCCCGGACATCGAGCCGGGCCGGGCCACGGCGACGTACCTGAGCCACCTCTGCCCCGGCGGCCCGGCGGCGTTCGCGGTGTCGGACCAGGGCCGCGCGGGCGCGCACACGGCGCTGCGGCTGCTGCGCGACCTCGCCGGGCCGGCGCTGCTCGTGGTCGCCGAGCAGTCGGTGCTGCCGTACGACCCGGGCGTGCCCGCCGAGGTGCCGGCCGCCCACTGCGCGGTGGCGCTGCACCTGGGGCCGTCCGCGATGCCGGCGCGGGCGCCCCGGATCGTGCGCGGCGCCGAGCCGCACGACGTCGTGGAGCTGCTGGGCGAGGTGGACGGGGCGACGGTGGTCCTGGGCGGGCACCTGGCGGGCGTCGGCGTGAAGGCCGACCGGGTCGTGCTCGCCGATCCCGCGCAGCCGATGACGGGCGTCTGGGAGGCCCTCGCGGCGGTGGACGGGCCCGCGATGGTCGCCGACTTCGATCCGGCGCTGGGGTACCTGTGCGTCAGTGCGTTCGGATGCTGAACGGCTCCGGGCCGGCCAGCGCGACCGCGGCCCGGAACCCCTCCGGCGCGGCCAGGTCGGCGAGCGCGTAGCGGACGCCGGCGTGGGTGACGGGCGGCGGCGGGTCCCCGGCCACCGGCAGCAGCAGGCCGCGGGTCAGCCGATCGCCGGCCGCCTTCACCACCGCCTCCTTGCGCGCCCACAGCAGCGCGAAGACCTCGGCCCCGTGCGCCGCGACGAGGTCGGCCTCGGCGGGCGGGAAGAACCGGCGGGCCAGCGCCGCGGGGTCGAGGCCGGCCACCGCGTCCTGCAGGTCCACCCCGACGGGCCGGGTGTCCGTGACCGCGATGGCCGCCCACTCCCCCGCGTGGGACAGGTTCACCTGGAGCGGCTCGCCCAGCAGGTGCGGCTTGCCGTTGGCGCCCCGGACGAAGCGCGCGCCCGGCGTCAGGACCCGGCGCAGGGCCGAGTGGGCGGCGTCGAAGCGGCGGCGGTCGTCCGGCGAGCGCAGCGCGTCCCGGCGCCGCCGCTCCTGCGCGTCCAGTGTGGACACGAACGGCGCCCGGGTGTCGACCAGCCAGACGTCGACGACCGCGCTCACCGCAGCAGCGCGGCCAGGCGGCGGACGCCCTCCTCGATGCGGTCCGGCTCCAGGGCGCTGCACGACAGGCGCAGCGCGTGCGTGCCGCCGGCGCCGACGTAGAAGAAGCGCATCGGGGTCCACAGCACGCCGTACTCGCGGGCCGAGACCTCCAGCAGCTCCTCGGACGCGTCGACCGGCACGTCGCACACGACGAAGAAGCCGCCGCGGGGGCTGTTCCAGCGCACCGCGGTACCGCCGAAATGGCGCTGAAGGGCGGCCAGCAGCGTGGCCAGGTTGTGCCGGTAGAAGGCGATCTTGGCCTGGTTCACGGCCCGCAGGCTGAACCCGGCGTCGATGAGCATGCCGCCGACGACCGCCTGGGACAGCGCCGACGTGTTCACCGTCAGCATGCTCTTGATCGTGGACAGCTCCTCGGCCAGCAGCGTGCGCCGGCCGGACGCGTCGACGACGGGCTGGTCGGCGACGAGGTAGCCGAGGCGGGCGCCGGGGAAGTACGACTTGGCGAACGAGCCGAGGTAGATGACGCGCTGGTCGTTGTCGAGGCTCTTGAGCGTGGGCCGCGGCTCGTCGTCGAGGCCGAAGAGGCCGTACGGGTCGTCCTCGAGGATCAGCAGGTCCTCGTCGGCGGCCGCGGTGAGCAGGGCCCGGCGCACGGGCACCGGCAGCGAGACGCCGGAGGGGTTGGCGAAGTTCGGCACGAGGTACAGCGCCCGGGGGGTCTTGCCGCGGGCCCGGGTGGCGGCCGCGACCGCGCGGACGGTCTCGGGGCGCAGGCCGTCGGCGGACTCCGGCACGCCGACGACCTCGACGCCGAGGATGCGCGCGGCGCCGGTCAGCCCGACGTAGCAGGGCTCGGCCGCGAGCACCACGTCGTCCGGGCCCGCGCAGAGCCCGCGCAGCGCGATGACCATCGCCTCCTGGCAGCCGGTGGTGACCATCACCGCCGCGGCCGGGACCTGGATGTTCTCGTCGACCTCGAGCATCCGGGCGATGAGGTCGCCGATGTGGCCGTTCGTCCGCCCGTACTGCATGAGCACCGGCCGGTTGGCCCGGAACGCCTGCAGGTGCTTGTCGATGACCGACGCCGTGTGGAACTCGTCGAACGGGCGCCCGGCGGCGAGGGAGATCGCCTCCGGATACCGGCCGGCGATCTCGTTGAGGAAGTTCATCGACGCGGACACCGGGTCGATGACGGACGTGTGCAGCTGCTCGCGGGACAACACCACCATCAGGCATCAGCTCCAGACAACGACGACGGGCGGACGGCGCTGCGGTCGAGTGCGGCCAGCGCCGGCCGCCCGGCCAGCACCATGGCGTGGGCGAGCTCGCCGGTCGCGGCGCGCAGCACGCCGGCGACCCCGTCGGCGCCCCCGGTCGCGAGGCCCCACAGCGGCGGGCGGCCCAGCAGCACCATCCGGGCCCCGAGGGCGATCGCGGCGAGGGCGTCGGCGCCGCGGCGCACGCCCCCGTCGAAGAGCACGGGGAGCCGGTCGCCGACGGCCTCGACGACCTCGGCGAGCGCGTCGAGGCTCGCGACGGCGCCGTCGAGCTGGCGGCCGCCGTGGTTGGACACCACTACCGCGTCGGCGCCGTGCGCGGCGGCCAGGGCCGCGTCCTCGGCGGTGAGGATGCCCTTGAGCACCAGCGGCAACCGGGTGCACGAGCGCAGCCAGGCCAGGTCGGCCCAGGCCAGCGTCGGGTCGAACGCGTCGGCGGTGTGCCGGGCGATCGCCGAGCGGCCCTCGTCGCGCTCGTGCGCGGAGGCCATCACGGCCGGGTCGATGTTTACCGCGGCGACCCCGCCGCCGATCGTGAACCCGTTGCGCATGTCGCGCCAGCGCCGCCCCATGCGGGGCACGTCGACGGTGAGCATGATGGCGCCGTACCCGGCCCGCTCGGCCCGCTCGGCCAGGGTGCGCATGACGTCGCGGCGCCGGAGCCAGTACAGCTGCAGCCACAGCCCGGAGGTGGCCGCCGCGGCGACGTCCTCGATGGTGCGGCTGGCGAACATGCCCACGACGAAGAGCGCCCCGGCCGCGCCCGCCCCGCGCGCGGTGGCGACCTCGCCCTCGGCGTCCACGAGCCGGTGGTAGGCGGTGGGCGCGACGCCGATCGGGGTCGCGTAGCCGGTCCCGAACAGCGAGACGGTGGTGTCGGCATCCGAGACCCCGGCGAGCACGCGGGGGCGCAGCCGGACCCGGTCGAAGGCGCGCAGGTTGGCCGCCAGGGTGCGCTCGTCCTCGGCGCCGCCCTCGATGAAGTCCCACACGTCCGGTTCGACGAGCCGCTGGGCGCTGTGCCGGTAGTCCGATGCGGTGAGCATTGTCGTCACCGGCGGGCCCTCATAGGCGCTAGCCTATCCGTACCGTGTCCGCTCCATCTATGAGCCGAAAGGCCTACATGGCACCGGAATATGCGCTCCCGCCGCCGTGGCGGCGCTACTGCGCGGTCGGTGACAGCGTGGTTCAGGAGCCCGGGGGGTTCGCCGAGCTGGTCCGGGACGCGCTGGCCCCGGACGCGTTCGTCAACCTGGGCGTGCGCAACCTGCGCGCGGCCGAGGTCCGCGACACGCAGCTCGCGGCGGCGCTGGCGTTCCGGCCCGACCTCGCGATGGTGGTGTGCGGGGCGAACGACGCGATGCGGCCCGGGTACGAGTCGCGCGCGGACGCGGTCGACGCGGCGCTCACCGACATCATCGGCGCCTTGCTGGGCACGGGCGCGACGGTGGTGACGGTCTCAGTGTTCGTCATGCGCGAATATCCGCAGATGCCGCCCTGGCTGGGCGCCGGCTTCGCGCGCCGGATGGGGCTGCTGGCCGCGCGCACGAACGCGCTGGCGGCCCGGCTCGGCACCGTGCACGCGGACCTGTCGCGGCACCCTTCGATCGCCGCCGGAGAGGTGCTCACGGGCCCGGACGGGCTGCACGGAAACGCGCTGAGTCATAGGATCGCGGCGGCGGCCGTGCTCGACCGCCTGGGCTTTCAGTGGGGGGATTCCGTCGATGCCGCTCGACCCGCAGGTGCAGGCCATGCGCGACGCCAAGGAGCGCGATGAGGTCGCCCCGCTCTACACGATGACCCTCGACGCCGCCCGCGCCGCGGACCTCGCCTCGATCCGGGCCGCCGGCGGCAGCCCCGAGCAGGTGCACGAGGTGACCGAGCACTGGCTGGACGACCCCCGGATCCCGATCCGGGTCTACCGCCCGAACGCCGCCCCCAACCTGCCGGTGCTGATGTACTTCTTCGGCGGCGGCTGGGTTCTCGGCACCATCGACACCGCCGACGCCATCGCGCGCAGCCTCGCCAACGCGGCCGGCTGCCTCGTCGCGGTGCCCGGCTACCGGCTCGCCCCCGAGCACCCGTTCCCGGCCGCGATCGAGGACTGCTGGGCCGCCACCGAGTGGGTGATCGCCAACGCGGCCGCCCTCGGCGCCGACCCGTCCCGCGTGGCCGTCGGCGGCGACAGCGCGGGCGGCAACCTCGCCGCGGGCATCACCCTCATGGCCCAGGAGGCGGGCGGCCCGGCGCTGACGGGACAGCTGCTGGTGTACCCGAACACCGACCAGACCGCCGACGACGAGTCGATGCGCACGATCGACGACCCGTACCTGTTCAACCATCACTCGGTGGCCTGGTACCGCTCGCACTACCTGCCCGACCTGGACGACGCGTACAACCCCCTCGCCTCGCCGCTGCAGGCCGAGAGCCTCGCCGGCCTGCCGCCCGCGCTGGTCATCACCGCCGAGTACGACCCGCTGCGCGACCAGGGCGAGCGCTACGCGGCACGGCTGTCGCAGGAGGGCGTGCCGGTCGCGGCGACCCGCTACGAGGGCATGATCCACGGGTTCTTCGCGATGGCCGGCTCGCTCGAGGCCGGCAAGGTCGCGCAGGCCCAGGCCGCGAAGCAGCTGCGGGTGTGGTTCGACGGGTGACCCGGGTCCCCGGCACGCTGCCCGAGGCGGTCCGGCTCTGCCGCCGGGCCGCGCCCCGGCTGACGTCGGCCGCGGTGGCGGTCCCGCTGGCGCAGTCCGTCCTGGTCGGCGCCCAGCTGCTGGTGCTGCAGCGCCTCGCCGGTGCGCTCCTCGCGGCGCCGCTGCGGCTCACCGCCGTCGCCGGGCCCGCGCTGCTCCTCGTGGCCACGCTCGCGGTCCTGGCCGTGCTCGACAACGTGTCGACGATCGTGCGGGAGCTGCTGACCGAGCGGGTCCGGCAGGACGCGGCGCGGCGCATCCACGCCGCGATCGGCGCGCTCGACCTCGTCGAGTTCGACCGGCCGGAGACCCACGACCGGGTGCTGCGCGCCTCGAGCACCGACTTCCGCCCGGCCCAGGTCGTGCGGGCCTTGACGACGCTGGCCACGATGACGCTGCGCGGGCTCGTGCTGGCCGGGTTCGTCGTCTCGCTCGTGCCCCTGCTGGTGCCGCTGCTGCTGGTGCCGGCCGTCCCGGTGCTGCTGGTGGCCCGGGCCCTGGCCGGCGAGCGCTACTCGATGGCCAACCGGCTGACCCCGCTGGAGCGGCGCCGGGTGTACTACCACCGCCTGCTCACCGCCCGCGAGCCCGCCGCCGAGGTGCGTTCGTTCGGCCTCGGCGCGCACCTCGCGGCGCGGTACGAGGAGCTGTCCCGGGCCCGGGAGACGGAGCTGCGCACGCTGCTGCGGCGGCAGTTCCGGCGGATGCTGCTCGGCCAGGCCGCGTTCGCGGTCGCGGTGCTCGCCGTGCTCGGGCTCCTGGGGTGGCTGTTCGCGTCGGGCCGGGCCCCGGCGGCGGCCCTGATCGCGGCGGCGATCGGGGTGGCCCAGATCGCCGCCCTGCTCGGCGGCCTCGGGTACCCCGTGGGCGAGCTGGCCGAGGCGGCCCTGTTCCTGGGCGACCAGCAGGCGCTCGTCGCTCCCCCGCCGCACCCGGGCTCCGGACCGGTCGCGGCCCTGTCCAGCCTGGCCTTCGACGCGGTGTCGTTCTCGTACCCGACCGGGTCGCGGCCCGCCGTCGACGGGGTGAGCCTGACCGTCGGGCACGGTCGGATCGTGGCGTTCGTCGGGGCCAACGGCTCGGGCAAGACCACCCTGGCCAAGCTGGCGGCGACGCTGTTCGACCCGTCCTCGGGGGCCGTGCGGTGGAACGGGACGGACGTGCGGGAGCTGGACCGCGACGTCCTGCGGGCCCGGATCGGGGTGGTGTTCCAGGACTTCCAGACGTACAGCGACACCATCGCCGGCAACGTCGCGCCGCTGCCCGGGGCGGACCCGGCGCGGGTCGGCGCGGCCCTGCGCGCCGCCGGCTTCCGGCCCGGCGAGGTGGACCCCGGGGCGCTGATCGGCCCGGAGCACGAGGGCGGCACGGCGCTGTCCGGCGGCCAGGAGCAGCGGGTGGCTGTCGCGCGGGCGCTGTACCGCGCGCCGGACCTGCTGATCCTCGACGAGCCGGCGTCGTCGCTGGACGCGCGGGCCGAGCACGGCCTCCTGGCCCACCTGCGCGCGGCCGGCGGCACGACGATCCTCATCTCGCACCGCCTGGCCAACGTCGCCGAGGCCGACCACATCTACGTCCTGGACGGCGGCCGCGTCATCGAGCACGGCCGCCACCCGGAGCTGATGGCGGCCGGCGGGGTCTACCACGAGCTGTTCACCCTGCAGGCCGCCCTCTACACCGACGGCGGCTTCTCGTTCGGCCCTACGTCATAGACCGGTGATGGCCGGCGCCGCGAAGACCAGGACGGCCACGGCGACGGCGATCTGGAGTACGCCGACGTCCGATCGCCGCCGGAACGCCCCGGCGAGGGCGATCGCCGCCATCACCAGACCCCAGCCGGCGAGGACGGCCAATTGTGTGTGAATCCGGGTTATCGCGAGGAACAGCGCCCCGGCCAGCAGTGCGTCGGCGAGGAGCACCACCCCGATGGCTCGTGCGTGCATACCCCTGACGGTAGGGGCCGGGCGGCCGGGTGCCATCCGTACACATACTCAGTTCGGCGTGTGTACTTGGCGCAGCGCCGGGTAGCGGACCGCTCATGACGATCACCACGCTCCAGGAAGTCGAGCCCCCGCGCATCCCCGACGGCGCGCACGTCATGACCATCGTCGTCGAGCACCCGCCGGGCTCACCCGGCACGCCCCCGCACCGCCATTCGGGCCCCGCCTTCGGCTACGTCCTGCAGGGCGAGATGGTCTTCGAGCTCGAGGGCGAGCCCCCGCGTATCCTGCACGAGGGCGAGGCCTTCTGGGAACCGGGCGGCGACGTGATCCACTACCAGGACGGCAACCACCGCACCGACATGCCGGTCCGCTTCACCGTGACGATGCTGTGCGAGCCCGGCCGGCCCATGCTCACCCTGGTCGACGAGGAGGAGCTGGCCCAGCGCGCGTACCGCCGCGGGCAGGTGCCGTCCCGGCCCTGAACCGAAGCGCGCCCGTTACCGCGGGAGCGGCGAGCCGGGAGCACCGTCCGTAGTTGTGGTCGCGTCGAGGTCCGGTCGATGTCGCGCCGATAGCGTCGGGCCGTGCGCGTCTCAGTGATCATTCCGAACTTCGACAAGGGCCGCTCGCTCGCGGCCTGTCTCGACGCGGTGTTCGCGCAGGCGCCGGCGCCGGACGAGGTCATCGTCGTCGACGACGCCAGCACCGACGGGTCGGCCGGGCTTGCCTCACGGTACGACATCCGGCTTCTGCGCAATGCGGTGAACCGCGGCGTCTCGCACGCGCGCAACCGGGGCGCCGCCGCGGCGACCGGGGACGTGCTCGTGTTCGTCGACTCCGACGTCGCCCTCGCCCCCGGTGCGCTGGCGAACGCGGTCGCGGAGCTCGAGCGGCACCCCTCCTGCGGGGTTGTGCAGGGCATCTACGCGGACCGGCCGATGTTCCCCGGGGGCGGGGCGGTCGCGGCCTACAAGACGCGCGCCGAGCACCATTGGCGGAGCCGGCGCGCGGGGGTCGTCGACGCGACGCTGTTCGCGCTGACCGCGGTGCGGCGCGAGGCGTGGGAGGCCGTCGGCGGCTTCGACGAGACGCTGCGCGACGCCGAGGACGTCGAGTGGGGCACCCGGCTGCCCGACGCGTGGGAGATCCGGATGAGCGCGGACGTGCTCGGCCACCACGACGACGCCGACCGATTGCGGCCGTACCTGCGCGAGGTGTTCCGGCGCGCCCGCACGTACGCCACGACCCTGACGGCCCGCCCGGTCCGCCGGCGCCGCGGGATCGACGTCGCCGCGGTCGCCACGATGACCTCGGCCGCGGCCGTGCTGCCCGGGGTGGCGCTGGCGGTGTGGCGGCCGTGGCTCGCGTTCGTGCCGGTCCTCGCCCTGCTGGGCTTCCTGGTGCTGGACCGCGCCGTGCTGCGCTACGGGCCGTCGTTCGTCGTCATCCGGTACCTCACCCACGTCGTCGAGTTCGCCGGCATGGCCCTCGGCTCGCGCCGCCTCCAGCAGGCCTTCGCGGCGCTGTTCGCGGTCGCGCTCGCGACCGGCCTGGTGCTGTTTCTCGGTGCGCAGGACTGGACCCCGGCCCGTGACCTGGCCGCGCACCTGGGCTCCGGGCGCGTCGCGGGCATCCTCGGCCTGGCCGCGCTGATCAACGCGGCCGGCCTGGTGCTCGGCCTGATCTCCTGGCGCGCGCTCTTCGCCGACCTGGGGGCCCGGGTCAGCGGCTGGACCTCGAGCCGCCTGTTCTTCGTGGGCTTCCTGACCAAGTTCCTGCCGGGCCGGTTCATCGCCCTGCCGGTACTGCTGCGCATGGGCCGCGAGGTCGACGTCGGCCCGGTGCGGCTGGCCGGGCTGTTCGCCCTGAGCTGGGGCGTGGTCGCGCTGACCGGCCTGACCGTGGGCATCGCCGCGGGGCCGGGCCTGGCCGGGGCGCGCTTCGGCTGGCTGCTGCTGGCGGCGCTGCCGGTGGTGGCCCTGCTGATCCGCCCGGCCCTGTTCAACTCGGCGCTGGCGCTCGCCCTGCGGGTGCTGCGCCGCCCGCCGCCCGCGGTGTCGGCGTCGGACCGCGGCATGCGGGGCGCCCTGGCCGCGCAGACGCTCTCGTGGGTCGTGTCGGGCCACCACCTGTGGCTGCTGGCCGTGGTCGCGGGCGCGCCGCCGGTCGCGTCGTACGCGGTGTGCATCGGCGGGTTCGCCGCCGGCGCGGTCGCGGGGGTGGTCGTGCTGGTGGCCCCCGACGGCCTCGGGGTGCGCGAGGCCGTGGTGATGGTCGGCCTGGTGACGGTGCTGCCGTTCTCGGTGGCCACGTCCGTGGTCCTGGCCAGCCGCCTGGTCTGCTCCCTGAGCGAGATGGCGGTCGGCGCCGGCGGGCTGCTGACCGCGGAACTGATGCACCGCCGCCGCCCCGCTCCCGTCGCGCTCGGAGGTCCCCGATGATGAACGCCCTGCTCGCCCGGCTGTCCCGCGTCCTGCGCGCCCCGGTCGAGCGCTACGTGCGCCCCAACCCGCGGCTCAACTCGATCGTGTGGGACCTGCAGTACAAGCTCGGCTTCTGGCGGTACCTGGACCGCCTCAGCGACGGCGAGATGCCCCTGGCGCTGGTGGAGACGTGGGCCCCGCGGCCGGCGATCCTCGACCTCGGCTGCGGCAGCAGCGCGAACATGCCGCTGCCGGCCGGCCGCTACCGCCACTACCACGGCGTCGACGTGAGCCGGGCGGCGATCGCGCAGGCCCGCCGCCTGGGCCGCCCGCACACGTCGTTCGAGGTCGCGGACATCCGCACGTTCACGACCGCCGAGCGCTACGACGCGATCCTGCTGCGCGAGGTGCTCTACTACCTGACCCCGGGCGAGGCCCGCGACCTGCTCCTGCGCCTGCCGGGCCTGCTCGGCCCGCGCGGCCGGATCGTGGTGCAGATCCACTCGGTCGAGCAGGCCCGCGACGTGGTCGAGCTCGTGCGCGGCTGCGGCGTGCCGATCGACCGCGAGGTCCCGGCCCGCCTCGGCGACGGCCCGTCGGGCGCGTTCCTGGTGCTGCGGGCCCCCGCGGTCGCGGCCTGACGGGCGTCTAGGACGGGGCCTGGAGGAAGGGCCGCACCTCGATCTTGCGGTTGCAGGCCTTCGACCCCTCGGCGGCGAGCTTCAGCGCCACGTCGAGGTCGGGGGCCTCGATGATCCAGAAGCCGGCGAGGTACTCCTTCGACTCCACGAAGGGCCCGTCGGTGAAGATCGGCTCCCCGCCCCGGCTGTCGACGACGGTGGCGGGGTCCGGCGCGCCGAGGCCGCCGGCGAACACCCAGTGGCCCTCCGCCTTGAGCCGGTCGTTGAACACGTCGATCGCCGCGGCCTCGTCGTCGGTGGCGAGGCCGGCTGTTTCGTCGATCACGGACACCAGGTACTGCATATCGGATCGTCTCCCGTGGTTCGGACCGCCCCGGGCGGGCGGCCGCTCGCCCCGGCTACGAACGCGGCGGCCCGGATCCGACACCACCCTACGCGGGAATTCGGCCGTTCCACCACGGGCGCACGCCCACCGGCTCGCTGCGCAGCAGGCGGCGGTGCAGGTCCTGCAGCTGGTGGCCGGGCTCCACGCCGAGCCGGTCGGCCAGCGTCACGCGCGCGTCCTGGAAGGCGGTGAGCGCCTCCGCGCGCCGCGACGACTGGCCCAGCGCCACCAGCAGCAGCTCCCACAGCCGTTCCCGCATCGGCTGCTCGGCCAGCATCCAGCGCAGCTCCGACACCAGGTTCTCGTCGTCGCCCAGCAGCAGGCGGACGCCGGCGATCTCCTCGAGCACGTCCTGGTGCAGCTCCACCAGCCGGGTCCGCTCGGCCTCGGCCAGCGGGCCCGTGGCCTCGTGCAGGGGCGGGCCGATCCAGCGCGCCGCCGCGGCCTGGAACAGGGCGAGGGCGTCGGGCAGGCGGCCGACCGCGCGGGCCGCGCGGGCGCGGCGGATGCCCTGCTCGAAGAGGTTCACGTCGACGGCGGTGGGCGGCAGGACGAGGGTGTACCCGGGCCGCGTCGAGCACAGCACCGTGGCCCGCGACGGCTTCTCCCGCACCGGCTCCAGGGCCCGGCGCAGGCGGCCGATGTACGTGTGGACCATGTTCTCCACGGACGTGGGCCGCCGCGGGCCCCAGACGGCGTCGACGATCTGCGCCACCGACAGCACCAGGCCGGAGCGCAGGGCCAGCACGGCCAGCACCTCCCGCTGCCGCGGCGTGCCCAGGTAGAGCGCGGCCGGGCCGCGCCGGGCCCGGACCGGGCCTAACAAGCAGACCGAGAGTTCATGTTCGGACACGGGGCCTCACTTCCGGGGTCGCGAAGGTCAGCCCCCGGGCGAGCAGGCGCGGGAGCGCTTGGGCGAGCGCGGCGACGGTCTGGGACCGGTCCCCGCCCCCGTCGTGGCAGAGCATGATGCGCCCCGGGCGGGTGCGGGACAGCACCCGCGCGATGTGCCCGGTGCCGGGGCGGCGCCAGTCGCTGGGGTTGACGGCCCAGTCGACGGGGGTGAGGCCGTGCCGGGCCGCGGCCCGCAGGACCGCCGGCGACCAGTTCCCCGAGGGGGCGCGGAACACCTCCGGCAGCACCCCTGTGGCCTTCTGGATCGCCTCCTGGGTACCGCCGACCTCCGCCTCGAGCCCGGCGGCGCCGAGCGCGGCGAACGGGTGCGGGTGCGTCATCGAGTGGTTGCCGAGCAGGTGCCCCGCCCCGGCGATGCGGCGCGCGAGGTCGGGACGCTCCCGCACCCGGTCGCCGATGAGGAAGAACGTGGCCCGGATGTCGTGGCGGGCCAGGAGGTCCAGCAGCGGCGGGGTCCACTCGGGGTGGGGCCCGTCGTCGACGGTGAGCGCGACCGCACGCCCCTCGACGCCGAAGACCGGGCCGACACGCGGCCGGAGGACCCCCAGGGCCCGCACGGCGAACCACGCGTAGTGCAGCACCAGCGCGGGCCTCATGCCGGCTCCGCGAACGGCGAGGGCCGCAGCGCTCCGGTCAGGGCCCCGGCCAGCACGGCCCAGGACACCAGCAGGTGTACCGCGAAGAAGAACACCGCGAACCCGGGCCCCCGGTGCCGCAGCACGAAGCGCAGCAGCCCCGGATCGGCCCCGGCGAACCCGAGGAACGCCACCGCCGGCGCCCACCACCACAGCGCGCCCAGCGGCAGGGCCAGCGCGGTCAGGGCGGCGAAGCCCACCGTGGCCACCGAGTTCGCCCGGATGCCGGCCGGACCGCGCTCGTGCGCGGCCACCGGCAGGAGCAGCTGCGAGCGGCGGAACTGCTTGCGCAGCAGGGCGAAGAGGCGGCTGTCGTCGTCGTGGCGGCAGACCATCGCGGGGCTGAGCACGATCCCGAGCCGGGCCGGCATCCGGTCGCCGACCTCCACGTCCTCGGATGCGCGCAGCCGCTCGTCGAAGCCGCCGACCTCGTCGAAGACCGAGCGGCGGATCGCGCACACCGCGAACAGCGTCGTGCGGACCCGCCCGGCGTGCTTGCGCCGCCAGTAGTGCCCGTGCAGGAGCCGGTAGGCCTCGACCGGCCCGTCGTCGAACAGCGGGCGCAGCGAGTAGATGCCGTGCACGCAGGCGACGTCGGGCTCGTCGCGCAGGATGCGCAGCGCGACGGCGAGCGCGTCGGGCTCGGGGGCGCAGTCGGCGTCGAGGAAGAACAGGATGTCGCCGCGGCTGGCCCGGATGCCGGCGTTGCGCGCGGCGGCCGGGCCGCGGTTCTCGGGCTGCTCGATGACGGTGGCGCCGAAGGCCCGGGCGATCTCGCGGGTGCCGTCGGTGCTGGCGTCGTCGACGACGATCACCTCGGCGACCGGCTCCCGCTGGGCGCGGACGGCGGCGAGGCAGGCCCCGAGTGTCTGCGCGCTGTCGAAGGCCGGGACGATGACCGACACGTCCGGTCGCATGATCGGAAGCTCCTTTTAAATTAATAGACATTCACGCTCGTGGCTTCGGCGCCGCAAGCAAAATATCGGCTCCGTCGCGGGCCGGGCAAGCGTTGCGGTGGGTAGTCCAGACCGTGTACAGGGTCGATTCAGGAACGATTCCGATCCCGTCGAGGTGCCGTCAGTACGTTCGCCGCATGTCCAACCTGATAGGTCTGCGGGAGTGTGAGCGGCTCACCGTCCGCGAGACGCACGAGCTCTACCGCCGCTACGTGAACGCCAGCCAGGTGAGCCTGATGACGTCGTTCGGGTTCGGCCGCGAATTGGTCGACCGGGCCGAGGGCGCATACCTCGAGCAGCGCGACGGCCGCCGCATCCTCGACCTCACCGGGGGCGTCGGCGTGCTCAACCACGGGCACAACCACCCGCGCATTCTCGCGGCCCGGCGGCACTTCGCCGAACAGCGGCGCATGGAGGTGCACAAGACGTACTTCTCGCCGTATCTGGCCGCGCTCGGGCACAACCTCGCCCAGCTCCTGCCCGGGGACCTGAACATGTCCTTTCTGCCGAACTCCGGGGCGGAGGCGGTGGAAGGCGCGGTGAAGCTGGCGTACAAATACCACGGCGGGCGGCGCGGCACCATCCTGCGCGCGGATCTCGGATTTCACGGAAAACTCCTCGGCTCCGGCGGGCTCACCGGGCAGCCGCACTTCGATTTTCCGACAATCCCGGGAATCGCGACATTCACCTACGGCGACATCGATTCGGTCCGCGCCGCGATTGCCGGGCACGCCGGCGACGTCTACGCGCTCATCGTCGAACCGTTCAGCGCCTCCACGGTGTCGTGGTGCGGCGAGGAGTTCCTGCGCGAGGTGCGCCGGTTGTGCACCGAGCACGACATCGTCCTGATCTTCGACGAGATCTATACCGGCTGGGGAAAAACCGGCGAACTGTTCTATTTCATGCGGTACGACGGACTGATCCCGGACGTGCTGACCACCTCGAAGGCGTTCGGCGGCGGCAAGTCCTCGATCTCCGCGTTCGTCGCCCGCGAGAAGGTGTTCCGGCGCGCCTACGACAACCTCGGCGACGCCCTGCTGCAGTCGACCAGCACGACGTACTACGGCTTCGGCGAGGAGTGCGCGACCGCGATCGAGGCGATAAGCATCGTGGTCGAGGACGACTACCCGGCCCGGGCCCGGGCGATCGAGCGGGTCCTGGAGCCCGCGCTGCAGCGGCTGGCCAAGCAGTACCCCGATGCGGTGAGCCACGTGGCCGGCGCGGGCGCGCTGTGGGGCGTGTTCATCGACGGCGGCCCGGCGTTGCTGGACCTCGTGGCCCGCCTCGCGCCCGGCGGCATGGGCAAGGACCCCCGGTTCAAGACCAAGCTCGTCACGTGCGCGGTGATCAACGCGCTGTACCGCGACCACGACATCTTCACCTACTACACCCTCAACGGCCGCAACCCGCTCGTCATCGGCCCGTCGCTGGTCACCGACCTCGACGACGTCCAGCGCGGCGCCGACGCCCTCGGCGAGGTGCTCGGCCAGGGGCTGACCCGGCTGGTGACGCGGTTCGTCGCGCAGAAGGCCGGGAACCTGTGGTGATCACCGTGACCGGCGCCGCCGGCATGCTCGGGTCCCGGCTCGTGGAGCGCCTGCGCGCCGACGGGCACGACGTGCGCGGCGTCGACATCCGGCCCGCCCCGACCGTCACGCTCCTCGGCGACGTGCGCGACCCGGCCGCCATGGCCGCCGCGGCCACCGGCGCCGGCGCGCTGGTGCACTGCGCCGCGGCCCTGCCCAGCTACCCGGCCGACGAGATCCGCTCGATCATCGTCGGCGGCACCACCACCGTGCTGGGGGCCGCCGCCGGGGCGGGCGTGCCGCGGGTCGTGCACGTCTCCTCGACCGCCGTCTACGGGCTGCCGGCGGTCGTGCCGACGCCGGAGGAGTACCCGCGCCGCCCCGTCGACACGTACAGCCGGGCCAAGGCCGCCGCCGAGGAGGTCGCCGAGCGCCACCGCGCCGACGGCACGTGCCTCACGATCCTGCGCCCCAAGACGTTCCTCGGGCCGGGCCGCATGGGCCTGTTCGCGATGCTCTTCGAGTGGGCCGAGGAGGGGCGCAACTTCCCGGTCCTGGGCCGCGGCGACGTGCGCATCCAGATGTTCGCCGTCGAGGACCTCGTCGACGCGGTGGTGACCGTGCTCGGCGCCGGGCCGGACGTCGCGAACGACACCTACAACCTCGCCGCCGCCGAGTTCGGCACGCTGCGCGAGGACTTCCAGGCGGTGCTCGACGCGGCCGGGCACGGCAAGCGGGTCGTGTCCGTCCCGGCGCGGCCGGCGCTGCTCGCCCTGCGGGCGCTGGAGACCCTGAAACTCTCCCCGGTGTACGGTCGCCTGCTGCACAAGCTCAGGGCCGACTCGTACGTCAGCGTCGACAAGGCCCGGCGGCGCCTCGGCTTCGCGCCCCGCCGGTCGAACCGCGACGCCATCCTCGCCACCTACGCCTGGTGGCGTGGCCGCACCCCGGAGACGGGCACGGGCACGGGCCGGACGAGCCGCGAGCCGTGGCGGCAGGGCGCCCTGTCCGCCGCGAAGATCTTCTTCTAGGCCGGGGGACCGCGATGTCCGCGGAAAGCGTCGCCGAGCTCCCCGCCGCCCCGGCGCTCGCCTGGCAGCTGGTGCGGCTGGCCCGGCCGCGCCAATGGGCCAAGAACCTGCTGGCCGTCCCGCTCGCCCTGCTCGACGCCGGCCCGACCTGGGCCGGGGCGGCCCGGGCCGGCTGGGCCGTCGCCGTGTTCACGTGCGCCGCCGTGCTCGTCTACGTCGGCAACGACATCAGCGACCGCCACGCCGACCGGCTGCACCCGGCCAAGCGGCACCGGCCGATCGCCGCCGGGCGGGTGTCGGTGCCGGTCGCGGCCGGGTTCGGGGCTCTGGTCGCGGTAGTGCTGGCCGGTCTGCTGCTGCTCGGCCCGCCCGTGCCGCCGTGGCCGGTCGCGGCGTACCTGCTCGTCAACGTCGCCTACAGCCGGTGGCTCAAGCACACCGCGCCGCTGGACATCTGCGTGGTGGCGTCCGGGTTCGTCCTGCGGGTGTTGTACGGCTACGGCGCGGTCGCCGCCCCCGTGTCCCTGCCCCTGCTCAGCGCGGTGTTCACCGGCTGCCTGGTGCTCGTGCTCGGCAAGCGCCGCCACGAGCTCGGCACCGCCGGGCCTGCGCACCGCCCGGCCCTGGCCGGGTACACGCTGCCGCTCACCGACCAGCTGCTCGGGCTCAACCTCGCGCTCACCGCCGGCGCCTTCCTGCTGTACCTCGCCACCGACGCGCCCGTCGACCCGCACCGCCCCGCGGTCCTCGTCGTCGCCGCGCCCGCCGGGCTCTTCGCGGCGTTCCGCTACCTGCAGGCGATCCACGTCCACCGGGCCGGCGGCGACCCGGTCCGGGCGATCCTGCACGACCGGCTCATCGTGGCCAGCGCCGCGGTCGTCGGCCTCGTGCTGGCCGCCGCCATCGCCGCCCACCACCACCCGACCCTGCTGACCTGGATGGGACCATGACCCTCGACCACCCGCTGGTTTCCGTCATCGTGCCGAACTACAACTACGCGGGCGCCCTGCCGCTCTGCCTGCAGGCGCTGCGCGAGCAGACGTACCCCAACCTCGAGGTCATCGTCGTCGACGACTGCTCCACCGACGACTCGCCCGAGGTCGCGGCCGGGTTCGGCTTCCGCGTGCTGCGCACCCCGCGCAACGGCGGGCCGGCGGCCGCGCGCAACCTCGGCGCCGAGCACGCGAACGGCGAGATCCTGTTCTTCGTCGACTCCGACGTGGCCGCCAAGCCCGACGCGGTCGCCAACGCCGTCGAGCTGCTGCGCTCCGACCCGGCGATCGGCGCGGTGTGCGGCAACTACGACCCGGTGCCGCTGATCCGCGACAGCCTGCTGGAGGAGTACCGCTGCCTGCAGCAGTCGTACTGGCTGATCGCCGACGAGGGCCGCATCGCCACCCTGTACACGGCGCTGCTGGCGATCCCGGTCGCCGTGTTCCGCGAGATCGGGCCGTTCAACCCGCGGCTGCGCGAGACCGAGAACGCCGACTACGGGCGGCGGCTGGCCCAGCGGTACGAGATCTGGCTCTCCCCCCGGGTCCGGGGCGTGCACGACCACGACCACGACCTCGGGGTGCTGGTGCGCAAGGTCTTCGTGCGCACCGCCCTGCACATCCCGATGTTCATCCGCAGACCCACGTTCCCCGGCGGCATCACCAGCGGCCCGCGCGCCTGGGTCAGCATCGCCGCGCCGCTGGCCCTGCTGGCGATCGCGCTGCCGGTGCTGCTCGGCCCGGTGCTGTGGCTCGTGCCCCTGGCGCTGCTCGGGCTGTTCGTCGCCGGGGACCTGCCGATGCACCGGTTCGTGGCGCGCTTGCGATCGCCGTTGTTCCTGCTGTACTTCGTGACGATGCACTTCCTGCTGAACCTCGTGATCGCGGCGGCGGCGCTCTGCGGCGTGCTCGCCTGGCTCTGGTCGGGCCGGTTCCGCAACCTCTACGAGGTGCCGGAGATGGCCCGATGAACCTGCCCCTCGTCTCGGTCATCGTGCCCAACTACAACTACGCCGAGTCCCTCGACCTGTGCCTGCGCTCGGTGCTCGACCAGACGTACCCCCACCTCGAGGTGCTCGTCGTCGACGACTGCTCCACCGACGACTCCGTCGCCGTCGCCGAGGGCCTCGGCGTGCGGGTGCTCAGCACCGGCGCCAACGGCGGCTGCGGCAACGCCCGCAACGTCGGCGTCGCCGCGACCACGGGCTCCGTGCTGTACTTCGTGGACTCCGACGTCAGCCTCGCCCCCGACGCCGTCGCCACCGCCGTGCGCATCCTCGGCTCCGACCCGGCGATCGGCTGCGTCTGCGGCATCGAGGACCCGGAGCCGCTGCTGCACGACACCATCACGGCGCGCTACCGCGGGCTGCAGTACCACTACTGGTCGGTCACCGCCGAGGGCGACATCACGTTCCTCTTCCCGGCCCTGTGCGCGCTGCGCCGCGACGTCTTCGACGACGTCGGCCCGTTCAACCCGGAGCTGCGCCAGACCGAGGAGGTCGACTACGGCTACCGGCTCACCCGCCGCTGGCGGATGGTGCTCACGCGCGAGGTCCGCGGCCGCCACGACCACGACCACGCGCTGCGGGGCCTGCTGCGCAAGCTCTTCCACCGCGGCCGGCTACGGGTGCCGCTCTACCTGCGCGCCCGGCGCTTCGCGTCGGGCTTCGAGACGCAGTCGCGCGCGTGGGGCAGCCTCGCCGCGGCCGCGTCCCTGGCGACCCTGCCGCTGGGCCTCGCGCATTCGCTGCTCCTGGTCGTGCCGGCCGCGTTCCTGCTGCTCTCGCTGGCCTGCGACGCCGGCATGTACGCGTTCGTGCTGCGCCGCAACGGCCCGGCGTTCCTCGGGCTCTTCACGGCCGTGCATTTCGTCGTCAACGTCACCATCACCGCGGGGGTCGCGGCCGGGGCCGTGCAGTGGCTCGGCTCGCGGGCCTTCCGCCGCCTCTACGACCGCACCTTCCCGGCCGGGGCCGCGGCGTGACCGGTCGCTGGCTGTACCGGACCCTGGTCGCCCTGGCCGCCGCGTGGCTCGCGTTCGTGGTCGCCCAGCTGGTCCTCAGTGGACAGTGGTGGCTGTGGCTCGTCCCCGACATCGTCCCGCCGCTGGTGTTCACCGCCGTCCCGGTCGTGCTCGCGGCCGGGGCGGCGGCCGTGCCCCGGTCCCGCCGCCCGGTCGCCCTGCTGTGCCTGGCCGCGCTGCTGCTGGGCTACTCGCTGTCGGGGTGGAACGCCGGTGCACTGTGGACGTCGCCGGAGCCGGCGCCGGCCGGGGCCCTGCGCGTGTTCAGCTGGAACACCGAGTACTGGGACAGCGACGGCGGCCCGTTCTACCCCTTCCTGCAGGCCCGCCAGGCCGACGTCTACCTGCTGCAGGAGTACCTCAACGACGGCGACATCCCCACCCCGGTGCACGACCTGGACCGCCTGCAGGCGGCGTTCCCGGGCTACCACATCGCGATCGCCGGCGAGCTCGTGACGGTCTCGCGCCTGCCGATCCTGCGGGCGTACCCGCTGCCGGCCGACGTGCCCATCACGGACACGGGCTGGGTGGCCGAGTTCGTGCGCGACAAGGTCCTGCGCACCGACCTCGACCTGGGCGGCGGCCGGGCGCTCTCGGTGTACAACCTGCACCTGCCGGTCCAGGTGTCGCCGGGCCTGAGCGTGTTCGGCGGCGCCTTCTGGCGCACGGTGCGCGACCAGCACGCCCAGCGCGAGCCGCAGTGGCGCGCCCTGGCGTCCGACGTGGACGCGAACCGCAACCCGATCCTGGTGGCCGGCGACTTCAACACGTCCCCGGCCATGGGCGACCTGCGCAAGGTCCCGGCCCGCCTCCACGACGCGGGCGCGCTGCTGCCGTCGCTGTACCCGGCCTCGTGGCGCGACCGCGACGGCCTGCCGCGCTGGTGGCGCCTGGACTGGGCGTACACGACGGCGGACGTGCGCGTCCACTCGTACGAGTTCGGCCGCACCGACGGCCAGTCCGACCACAGCTTCCAGCTGCTACGGCTCTCCGTCCCCTAGCTCGAGCCGGTGCCCCCGCCACAGGGCCGCGCGGCGGTCGTCCCCCAGCCTTCGGAAGCGCTCCTCGGCCTCCCCGAACGCCCGCCGCGCCGCCTCCCCGTCCCCGCGCCGATCCGCGACCACGCCCAGCGACGCGACCGCCGACGCCACGCCGGACTCGACGCGCAGCTCGCGGAACAGCTCCAGCATGGCGCCGAACTCGTCCTCGGCCCGGTCGTACTCCCCGGCGGCGACGGCGACCCAGCCGGAGTCCTGATGGCAGTACCCGAGCAGGTACCGGTCCCCGATCTCGCGCGCGAGCGCCTTGGCCTGCGCGGCCAGCTCCCGCGCCGCCTCGAGCTCGCCCGCGGCCCGGTAGGCGTAGGCCAGCGACGCCAGCACCCACCCCCGCCGCGAGTCCCTGACCTCGTCGGGCAGCCGCTCGAGGGCGCGCCGCAGCAGCGGGAGGCTCTCCCCGGTCCGCCCGTCGTTGTTGTAGAGCACCGCGAGCGCCGAGCTGACCTCCACCTCCTCCTCGACCGGCCCGGCCGCGGCGAAGTACGCGAGCGCCCGCCGCAGCGCCGCCTCGGCCTCGTCGGACCGTTCGAGGTCCCGCAGCGCCTCCCCGAGCCGCCGCGCGCACTGGGCGACCTCGCGCGCATCCCCGGCGGCCTCGGCGAGCGCGAGCGCCTCCCGCGCGCCCAGGTGGGCCCGCTGCACCTGCCCGACGAACGTCCAGGAGTGCGAAACCCACCGCACCGCCCGCGCGAGCCCCGCCCCGCCCTCTTCCCGCCGGGCCTCGACGGCCGCCTGCCAGGCCGCGAGCCGATCGAACGGGTCGGCCAGACGATGCGCCACCCGGTCGGCCGCCGCTCGTACCTCACCGAGCAGCCCGGCCGCGACCCCTTCCCACAGCACCGCGGCCCCCACGTCGGTCTCGCGCGCGAGCAGCGCCCGGCGCACAACGTCCCGCCGCTCCCCGGCCGCCTCCACCATCTCGATGGCGAACAGCCGAAGCAGATCGTGCCGCCGATACCGATCGGGCGCGGGCGACTCCAGCAGGAACAGATCCGCGAGCCGCTCCAGCGCCGCCGAGGTCTCCCCCGCGGCCAGCCCGGCCCGGGCCGCCGCCGCGGCGAGCCCGAACTCCGGCCCCGGATGCGACCCGGCCCGCCGGAACACGACCTGCTCGACGCCGGACAGCCCGTCGTACGCCCCCCGGAACGCGGCCCGGACGGCCAGCTCCCCTTGCCGCAGCTCGTCGAGCCGCCCCCGCTCGTCGGCGAGCCGCCCGGCCAGCTGCCCCGGCGTCCAGCCCACCCGAGCGCGCAACCGCCCGCCCACGATCCGCACCGCGAGCGGCAACCCACCACAGGCCGCCACGAGCGCTGACGCCCCTTCGGGGTCCCCGGCCAGGCGCCCCGCCCCGACGACGTCGGCGAGCAGCTCCAGCCCGGCGTCGTCGTCGATCGCCCCGAGCCCGACGACCCGGGCCCCGGGCACCTCGACGAGCGGCACGCGGCTGGTGACAAGGGTCGCGCACCGCCCCCCGCCGGGGAGCAACGGCACGACCTGCGCGGCGTCGCGGGCATCATCGAGCACGACGAGCACCGCGCGGTCGGCCACAGCGGACCGGAACCGCGCCGCAAGCTCCTCCACCTGCCCGCGCCCCGCACCACCCACGCCCCGGTCCACGTGGTGCTCAACCGCCGCGGGCCCGAACGCTGCGGCCTCCTCCATCCGCCCATCGCCGGCCGGATGCCCCAGCGCCCCGAGGAACCGGGTGAGCACCGCCTCGGCCGGCACCGCCGCCCCGGCCCCGCCGAGCAGCGCCGCGTACAACTGCCCGTCGGGAAACCTCTCCCGCACGTCATGCGCGACCCGCAGCGCAAGCGCCGTCTTCCCGGTCCCGGGCGCTGCGGCGATCACAACGACGGCCGCCCCGGTAAGCATCTGCCCAACCTCACGAGCGATGTGGTCCCGCCCGAACAACGCCGGCGCCGCGGGCAGCTCGGCCGGCACCGGCAACGCATCGACGGACGCCTCCACCGGTGCGGCCGGGGCGTTCGCCAGGTGCTGCTGCCAGATCGCCAGACCGATCCCGATGAGCCCGAGCAGCCCGACGGCGGGCCAGGCCAGCCAGGCGACCGAGGCCAGCCCCCCGGGCAGCGACCCCCCGGTGGCCACGTTCACGGCGACGGCGAGCAGCACCGAGAACAGCCCGGACGTGACCGCGAGCAACACCCCGACCTGACCGCGCCGCACCCCGCGCCTCCCCCGCACCGCGCCGACCACCGAGGCCCCAGCCTATCGACCGCAACCCATGCCGGTCCGCCACCGCCGGGACCACCGGGCCCCCTTCACCGGCACGCCGGGATTGCCCACGGGCCCGCGGTGCCCACCAACGAACGCGGCGGCGTAGCGAGCCGCCGAGAGGGCACCACGGCCGACCCGCGACGGCGCCCACCCCGGCACGGCAAGGTCCGCCGCGGTCAGCCCGGGGCCGAACCCGACCGGCGCGGCGGCGGTGCCGTTGCCCGCGCCCTCGACGTGGCTGCCGTCTCAGCCCGTGGCTGGGCCCGGGCGGGGCGGCGGCGGTGTCGTTGCACGCGCTGTCGATGCGGCCACGGCCGTCAGCAGTAGCAAGGTCAGCAGCCAGGTCAGGGGCACGGCCGGGCCCGTCGGCCAGTGGGGCAGGGGCAGTGACGGCATGGGCTCGCCGAAGACCGGCAGGGCCCAGCCCGTCAGGCGCCACGCGATCAGGGCCGTGGCCAGGCCCGGCGGGGCGGAGGCGAGGACCAGGGCCGGGTAGGTCCACAGGGCCACCCGCGCGGCCGTGCGGCGCGGCAGGCCCTGGGCGCGCAGGGCGGCCAGGTCGGCGCGGCGCTCGCGGCGGTCCACGGCGATGACCAGGGCCAGGCCGCCCGCGGCCAGCAGCACGGCCAGGGCGCCGGCCAGCACGTGGAACCACAGGGACAGCGCCGGGCCCTGGGCGGCCAGCCGCGCCCGCGTGTCGGCGATGCGCGTGTCGTCCACGACGACGAGGCCCTGGGCGGCGAGGCGGGCGGCCGCGTCGGGCGGGGCGGCCGGGCCCAGCCAGACCTCTGGGTCGCGGGCGAGGCCGGAGTCGGTGGCGAGGCGCTCGGCGTACTCGAGGTCGACGATCGTGCCCTCGGTGCCCAGCCGCGGCACGGCGTCGAGGTGCGCGGCAACGGTCACCGGCACGTCGAGGCCGTCGAGGCCCGAGATCGCCGACGCCGGTCCGGTCGTGGCGACGGGCAGCGGCAGCGGGACCTCCGCGGGCTGCACCCACACCCCGTTGGGCAGGCCGTCGGGCGCGTCGACGCCGATGCGCAGGCCGTCGGGCGCGGCGGTGAGGGTCGCCGCGCTCGCGCGCCAGCGGCCCAGGTCGGCCAGCTGCGCGCCGGTCGCCGCGGTCCGGGGCGGGTTGATGGTGCGCACCGCGTTGAGTACCACGGTCAGCCGGGTCGCGGTCGCGGCCGGCTCCAGGTTCGTCAGGTGCACGCCCACGAGCCGGCAGCCGTCCGCGCAGTCGGCCACGCGCTGCTGGTAGGTGCCGGGGCCGTTGTGCACGGTGCCGAGGTCGACGTTGGCGCGCCCGCGCGGGCCGGCGAGCACGAGCTTCAGCCCGACCGGGTTGTCGGGGCGGGCGCCGGTGACCGTCGCGTCGACGGTGACGTCCTGGCCGGGGATGGTCAGGCCCACGTCGCGCACGGGCGGGCGCAGCCGGGTGGCGAGCGCGCCCGGGTCGGCGGCACCGTACGCGCCGAGCCAGGTCGACGCGGCCGCGAGCCGCGTCGTGTCGACGGCGAGCCGCGGCGCCTCGCCGGGCCGGCCCGCGGGCAGCTCGACGACGGCCATCGCGTAGGCGCCGGCCGGGTCGGCGGCCCGCACGGCCTGCAGCAGCTGCTCGCGGCCGACCGAGGCGACGGTGAGCACCCGGGGCGCGCCGGTGGAGATCTGCGCGGCGAGGTCGCGGTCGCGCGCGGCGAGGTCGGTGGCGGTGACCGCGTAGCCGAGCACGCCCACGGCCGTCACGAGCAGCAGGATGAGCCGCTGGGCCCCGGCCCGGCGGGACAGCTGGAAGGCGGCGAGCGCGGTGGTGAGCCGGCCCCGGCGCAGCGCCCGGGCGCCGGCCAGGCGGGCCAGCGGCGTGACGGCGCGCGCGGTGGCGAGGGCTAGGGCGAGGATCACCAGGGCGGGCGCGACGACCGCGACGCCGGTGAGCGAGCCGTCGGTGAGGAAGAGCTGGAGGGTCGCGGCGGCGGCGAGCACGGCGACGACGGCCTCGCCCGCGCGCACCCGCCAGCCGGCGGTCCGGCCGCGCAGGCGCCGCAGCAGCCCGGCGACCGGCGCGGTCAGGTGCCGGCGCTGGGCCACGAGCGCGGCCGCGATCGCGCCCAGAAGAGCGACCGGGGCGTACCGCAACGCGTCGACGGTGAAGACCGGTGCCCCCACGCCGGGGAAGCGCCAGGCGACGACCGCGGCGACGAGCAGCTGCCCGGCGACGCACCCGGCCAGCCCGCCGAGCACGATCGCGGCCAGCCCCTCGCCGAGGGTCAGCCACCACCGCGTCCACCAGCGGGTGCCGCGCAGCGCGACGACGGCGAGCTCGGGCCGGCGCCCGGTCGTGGCGTAGTCGGCGGCGATGAACAGCACCGCGTAGGCGAGCAGCAGCAGCGGGGCGGCGCCGGTCGGGACGCTGCGCCGGGCCAGCTCCTGGCTGGCGTCGATCCGGGTGAAGAGCCGCGGCAGCTCGGTGGTGACGACGAGCCCCTTGCCGAGCTGGGAGGCGCGGGCCTGCAGCTCGCCGAGGCGGCGGCGGGTCTCGGGCAGCCCGGCGGCGGTGAGCGCGCCCGGCCCGGCGGTCACGTCGATCGACACCGCGGTCGTGCCGTGGTCCATCCCGGCGATCGTCGCGGCCGAGGCGAAGACCGGCTCGCCGGGGCGTCCGGCGGTGTCGAGGTCGAAGTACCCGTGGCCGCCCCAGTAGGTCTCCGCCGGGTCCGCGGGCCGGTAGGTGCCGGCGACGGTGAGCCGGGCCGGGACGCCGTCGGCGATGTAGATCGGCTGGGAGTTGCTGCCGCCGAGCGCCGCGAACGTGAGCGTGATCGGGTCGCCGGGGCCGAGGTGCAGCCGCGCCGCGGTCTGCTCGCCGAGGACCACGTCGCCGGAGCCGGCCAGGCAGCGCCCGGCGACGATGGTCAGGTGGGCGCAGGCGTCCTGGCGGTAGGTCACCCGCGACGCCCGCGCCCGGTCGGGCTCGATGCCGACGGCCGGGAACTCGCCGCCGTACACCTGGCCGAACCCGGGCAGGTCGACGAGCCCGCCGGCGACGTCGGCGAAGTCGAACCCGTCGTCGTTGCGCGGGTTCACGGACGCGGTGACGCTCAGCGAGCGCTCCCGGGCCGCGGCCGTCTCCACCTGCCCGGCGACGATCGAGCGGTCCACCGCCTGCAGGTAGGCGGGCGCGGCGACGGCCGCCGCGACCGCGAACAGCGACAGCAGGGCGAGCACGACGGCCTGGCCGCGCCGGGCCCGCAGCATCGACAGCAGCAGCGAGATCATCGCGTCTTCCCTTCGGCGTCGCCGGCGGTGGCGACGCGCCAGACGAGGGCGAGCAGCAGCAGGACCACGGCACCGGTGGCGAGCAGGGTCAGCGGCGGCAGCGGTTCCGGCGGGGCGGGCGGGTGCCAGCCGTCGGCGAAGTACGGCAGCGGCGGCCCGGACGCGAATCGCGCCACGACCGCGGCGAGCAGCCCGGTCACGACCCCGGCCAGGACGACCGCGCCGGAGCCGGCCCGCCCCGCCGACGCCGCGGTGCGCGCCGGGAGCCCCTGCACGCGCAGGGCCCGCAGGTCGGCGCCGCGCTGCCGGCGCTCGGCGGCGACCGTCGTAAGGCTAACCTTCAGTCGGTGGTTGGTGACTGAAGTGATTCACTCGTGCACCCGAGGTGATCCAGTGGCGTCTGAGGA